>DYRE01000513.1 GCA_020718965.1 Desulfomonile tiedjei | reverse complement strand
CTGAAACATTTGATATGGCCACCATGCTGTTTGACTAATCCAAAGACCATCGCCAGTCCCAGACCAGTTCCTTTGCCAAGACTCTTGGTTGTAAAGAAAGGTTCAAAAATGTGTTCCAGAGAATCCGTGTCTATACCGGTTCCTGAGTCCGAAACCGTTAGCGCTACATATTGGCCAGGGGCAACATTGATTTGGCTTCTACAATATTCTTCGTCCAGCCTTATGTTATCAGTTTCAATTGTCAGCCTTCCCCCATCCGGCATCGCGTCCCTGGCGTTTACGGCGAGGTTCATCAGGATCTGGTCCATTTGAGACGGGTCAGCGTTGATAATGGAGAGACGATCATTGAGAATCAATTTTATCTCTATCGTTTTTGGAATGGTTCTCGACAACAAGGTCCGGATCTGGTCAATGCGCTGGTTTAGATCAATTGGCGCCAGTCTGCTTATCGTTTTTCTACTAAACGTCATGAGCATGTGAACCAGGTCTGCTCCATTTTCGGCGGCTGTCATTATTCTTGCCAGATCTTTCTTCGTTGCGTAATTTATTTGATCGCGATGGAGCAACAACTCCGTATAGCCAAGAATGATCTGGAGCAAGTTATTGAAGTCATGAGCAATTCCCCCTGCCAATGTGCCGACGGCCTCCATCTTCTGGGCGTGACTCAGTTGATCTTTCAAGGATTTTGATTCCGACTTGTCTGAACAGAAAGCCAGAAGCGATCTCGTGCCTTGATAGTCAATTCCCCTGGGCCATAATTCCAGGTCAAATAGCCGCCCATCTTTTCTCAGACCCTTTATCTCCAGATGCGTAGGTTCAAACTGCCCTGACTGGTCGTGCCGTCGACGCCTCAAAACTAATTCTCTGAACTCTGGAGGCACGAGGTCCACAGTGCGGAGTCCGATGACTTCCTGTAAATTTTCATAGCCAAAGATTTTTAGAAACTCATCGTTTACAAAAGTGAATTTTCCATGTTGCGCTATCGCTATGCCAACGGGCGATTCTTCTATCAGGAGCCGGCTTCTTCTCTCGGACTCTTTGAGATCCGCCTCAGCCTTCTTTTGAATCGTAAGGTCCGTAAACGTACCAGCCATACGCAAGGCATTGCCTTGGCTGTCCCTTTCCACCACCTTGCCTCGGGATTGCAGCCATTTGTATTCTCCGGATTTCGATCGAATTCTGTATACAGATTCGACAGAATCCTTTCTTCCTTCCACGTTGTCTCTCAAATTTTTCATGGCTATTTGCAGGTCATCGGGATGAACAAGGCTTTGCCAGAATTCAAGAGTTGGCTCAATATCATCAGTTGAGTAACCGGCAATTCGCAAGCTCCGATCATTTGGCGTTGCTATACCGGTTCGAAGGTCAAGATCCCAGGTTCCCATGTCGGCGCCCGATAGCGCAAGTTCAAGACGATCCTGGTTTTCCCTTAGAGCCTTTTCGGCAAGTCTAAGTTC
>DYRE01000512.1 GCA_020718965.1 Desulfomonile tiedjei | reverse complement strand
CCGTCTCAAAAAAACCTGACACGAATAACCATCAAAAAATGTGGGAACAAATCCATGGCCCCATATCCTACTCCCGTTACAACGGGAACACTCATCCGGCCTCGGTCAAGGAGAATCTCGCCCCTTGGCGATTATCTCCTTGATGCAAACAGAAACAAACATTATCATCAGAATACCATTTGAGGGCCATAGACCCGTACATGACTCGGGCGGTCGCTCCGTTAAAGCTACCTCTCTCTTACAGTCCATCTATTCTGATATTTTTGCGCCTCAGGTCAATATATTGTGAAAAAATTACCCCTTTTCTGTCCATAGAATTTGAAAAATAACAAAGGGTCAGGAAACTGAACAGGACAAAACCAAGAGACGGTTTATGGAAGAATGGGTCCAGGCGGTCAATAACCATGGCGGTTTTGGTGAATGGGCCTTTGCTGTGTCGAGGGACCCGGGCGATGTGGACGGGATAATTGGTGAGTATTCTAACCTGGGTGCTGTTGAGAGCCCCGAATCTGAAGAGATGAACGACGATCTGAAAGTATTAAAGCAATTTCTGGAAATACCGGTTGGAAGTTCAGACGGCGTGTTTGAGCGTTTTAAGCAAATTCCTAATGCGGACTTCAGAGGTGAAAAGCAAAAACGTTTCCTCTATGTTAGAGGATTCCGTCAAAACAAAGTCCTGTTGGTGGCTCACGCTGACACGGTTTGGGATAAATATTATAAGGAACCTTTTACTTCAAAACATGAAGTCATATTTCACAATGGGATTGTCCAGTCGGGCACTAAAGGCTGTGGTATCGGCGCAGATGACAGGGCTGGATGCGCTATCCTATGGCTTCTCAAGGATATGGGACATTCCCTGCTTATTACGGATGGAGAAGAACACGGCAAGTTTGGATCTTCATGGTTAATGAGCCATAACAGAGATATTGTCGATGAAATTAATAATGAGCACCAATTTATAATACAACTTGACCGCTTCAATGGCGCGGATTTCAAGTGTTACAAGGTGGGAACACCGGAGTTCAAAAAGTATATCGAGGACAATACTCCTTATGGGGACGCAGGTGATGATCGCTCTACCGATATATGTCAACTATGCGAATCAATTACCGGCGTTAATCTCAGTATTGGTTACCACAATGAACATTACTCCAACGAATCGCTTGATCTCAGCGAATGGGAGAACACGTTAAATGTTTGTCGAACCTGGCTTGCTGAGAAGGAACTACCGAAATTCAGAAGAAGTTGAGAGAAGTTTTCGGGGCCAGGGACCAAGATTTTGAACAGATTGTCCAGAATTGTTCGTTAGGACTCCAGGGAGTAGAGGTAGCTAAAATCGTCCTTGTTCAAATGAAACAGGAAAATTTCTTTGGGGTAATCCAGTCGATGTTCTCGCAATTGGTGGAATACGCTTTCGTGCTTACCATTTCCAAAAGGAATGAAACCTATTCTGGTAATCCT
>DYRE01000511.1 GCA_020718965.1 Desulfomonile tiedjei | reverse complement strand
GTCTTTGAGAGACAATTTAAAGACAACCGCAGAAGGCGCTAGAACCCTGGCGTCCTCTGCTTCCCAAATCTCATCCAGTGTGTCCCAAATGGCAGCGAGCGCCACGGAGACCTCATCTAGTATTACTGAAACAGTCAGTACGGTTGAAGAATTGCTTCAAACAGCTAGACTGACCTCGGAGAAAGCCAGGAACGTGGCTCAAAGCGCACATTTTGCCGTTCAGACGTCTCAAGAAGGTGAGAAGGCTATAGAAGAGACTGTGAACAAAATGTCAA
This sequence comes from Desulfomonile tiedjei, assembly GCA_020718965.1. Classification (GTDB taxonomy): domain Bacteria; phylum Desulfobacterota; class Desulfomonilia; order Desulfomonilales; family Desulfomonilaceae; genus CAJBEZ01. The sequence continues at coordinate 1,187 of DYRE01000511.1, read as the reverse complement.
CAATCCGCTCTGAAATGGAGTCCATTGGAGAAACCGTTCAGAGACTAAACGAACAGAGCCAGTCAATAGAGGACATAATTGACTCTGTTAGAGATCTTGCGGATCAATCCAATCTTCTAGCTGTAAACGCGTCCATTGAAGCTGCCAAGGCCGGTGAGCAGGGAAAGGGCTTCGCTGTTGTAGCGGGAGAGATTAAAAGTTTGGCTGACAGGTCCAGAGAAGCCACAGAACAAGTGCGGAGTATTCTCGAAGACACCAGAAAATGGATAGGAGCCGTGGTAATGGCTACCGAACAAGGTAGCAAGGCAGTTGCGGCCGGGGTCAAACAGACCAAGCTGGCAGGTGACTCAATACGATCTCTCGGGAAAAGCGTATTGGAATCGGCAGACGCCGCTACTGTAATTCAATCTTCCAACGAACAGCAAACAGTGGGAGTCGATCAGGTTTCAAATGCAATCGCGTATATAGATCAGGCCATGAGGCAAAACGTGGCAGGAGCTAATCAACTGGAGGAAGCCGCCCGACAGATTTCAGATTTGGGCATTTCTCTCAAGGAATTGGTAGAACGCTACAAGACCTAGAATTGCCCAAAACAATTTATGAACTCGGCGTGTTTTTCCTTTATCCTACAAGCAGATATCGTCTCATAATGTCTTCATTCTGGCGTAACTCTTCGATTTTCCCCTGGTACCGTATGACTCCATTGTCGAGGATATAACCTCTATCACTTAAACTTAAAGCAGTTTTCTGATTCTGTTCAGCCAGGAGAATCGTCAGTCCGGAATTCTTCAGAGCCAGAATATGCTCCTCAAGCATACCAACCAGAATGGGGGCTAGTCCCTCCGTGGGTTCATCCAGAAGAAGCAGGTCCGGGTTCGTAACCAGCGCTCTGCCAATCGTGAGCATTTGCTGCTCACCACCACTAAGCAAACCAGCTTTTCGGGAACGGATATGTTTCAGAGGCTGAAAAAATTCATACACCCGGTGTCTGTCCCACGAGTTTGGTTTTTCAACGCCTCTTTCAGATATTTCGAGATTTTCCTCCACTGTCAAATCAAAAAAAACCCTTCTGTCATCAGGAACGAACCCCATGCCCATCCTGGCGATAAGATAAGGTTTTAGTCCTGCGATGTCCCGGTTCTTGAATTTTATGTTTCCACGCTGTGGAGGAGCAAGCCCCCATTCTG
>DYRE01000510.1 GCA_020718965.1 Desulfomonile tiedjei | reverse complement strand
TGTCGTCCTCGAAATCAAAGTACGCAATTTCCAGAAAATTATTCTCAACTCCTTTCCTGGTTGATTTCAGGTGATCATTAAATCCGGATTGAATCTGGGCTGTGAGCGCAGCAAGTCCATATTCCGGTGTCATGCCAATAGCCCTGCTGTGATAAAACGCCTTGAAATATCGCCCTTCACTGATGGACAGGAATTCGTTGATTCTCTGTCTGAACAGTTCCTCGAATAGCCCCCTCTTGTAATTGGTTTCTTCAGTGAAAGATCTCAGGTTTGCTCCGGCCAGAAGGGATGTAGCGCTGTATAGTCTTACCAGTAGATACGCCGAAACTCCGCCGAGAATTATGAAGAAGGCTACAAGTAGCCACACGGCCCTGTATGATATGCCCTGGTTGTTGACACTCTCAGTCAAGTTGTGGCGCCTTTGGATTCTATGAGACCGGCGGATTTACAATACCAGCAATTAAGGATACTTCACATATCAACGCTTCGACGTCAGAATTCGTTCTCAAACTTCCTGTTTGCCTTGGCTTCAGTATATTAGCATCTTTGTTCATCAAAAAGAAAATTCATGTCAAGTGTGGAAATTTTATGGTTCCAATCTCGATAAAAGAACCTCTGATATTTGCGAGCGACGAGAATCATACGGACGTTGCCGCTGCCTTCACATCCGCAATAGAGTCTTGAACATACCCGGACTTTCGGCGTTACTGAAAGCCTCCCTGTAGCTTTCCAGGGAGAAAGCCCCGGAAATCAGAAAAGATGGTTCTACCAGGCCACGCTCCATAAGCCTCAACGCCGGACGAAACAGCCCGCACCTTGAACCCTGAACGCAGATTTCGTTTATTACCAGTTCGGCTGCGTTAATTTCCAGACTGCCATGATAAGTGCTCTTGAGAATTATCACGCCTCGGGGCTTGACAAGTCGGGTAGCCAATGCCCATCCGGATGGATTTCCCGACGCCTCTACTACAAAATCGAAATCCCTGCCATTGTTTTCCACCTCGTCTCGTTTGCAAATTCTCGCGCCAAGCCTGGTAAAGACCTTCATCTTACTGTCATGCTTGCCCAATACAGTGATATCAGCTCCGGTAAGGCGAAGCGCAAGACAAATCAGGGCGGAAAGGCGCCCGTCGCCCACTATCAGAACTCTACTGTCCGGGAACAAATGAACCTGCTCTGTTATTTCCAGAGCAGCGGCCAAAGGCTCCACAAATACCGCCATTTCGCTTGAAACAGTCTCAGGCACTTCGATCAGATTGGAATTCGGCAAGGCCGAGAACTCTGCGAACACACCATCTCTACCGAATATACCGAGTGTGGTCCTATTGGGACAGTGTCTTTCCATTCCTTTTTTGCAATAAGCGCAATTTCCACAACCCGCGTTGATCTCACCCACAACTCTCTTGCCCAGGAGTGATGGATCGTCTGACTCAATTACCTCTCCCACAAATTCGTGACCCAAT
>DYRE01000113.1 GCA_020718965.1 Desulfomonile tiedjei | reverse complement strand
CCGAACGTAAATTTCACCAATCAGGGAAATTTTAGGAATGTCCTCATACGGGGCCTTCAACGGTATCTTCGAAAGTTCAACCGCAGATGAGCTGATCTGGCGCTTGATCTCTTTCCATGACTTGTGAATCACATCCACAAGATTCTTCCATTCCCTGAAGAAAATCTCCAGCCCCTGCTCACGGTCTTGGGCCGCCGCCATTATGGTTGACCAGATTTCGTACATCACATCGCCGATCAGAATGGCTCTCCATGCCGGCAATGTAAATCTGTCCCCAAGTCCCAAGTAACCGTTGGAAGCATTAAGGGTAAGGACAGCGGCGTTTGGAATTTCGTGTCTTTCAATCAATCTTCGTGAGAAGACATTGTACTGACCAAAACGGCAGGGACCAGCGGCTCCGGGCATGAAGTAGGCCGTAATTTCTCCTGACGGCCTTATCTTGTCGAAATAGTGAAGCATCGATCCAACTGTGGTCTGGAGGGGAAGGCACTCTTTACAGGATGAATTCCCTCGACCAATTTTCAACACCTCTTCGTCCGCCGGTGGCAACCCATAGGCGTTAATTCCGACCTTTCTGAATGTTTGCACGAGAGCCTGATGGGAGAATCGCCCCATGGCAGGCAACACGACACGTACTTTTGGATGAGTCAACGGGTAAGACTTTCCATCAGGAGTAATTACGCTAGGCTTCCCATCTACCATTCCGGTATAGGCTGCGACAAACTTCCTGCGAAGCGGCGCAATCTTTTTTTGAGCCTCAAGTTCCCTGTAATAATGAACGATGTCGAGAAACGCCTCAATTCTTGTCTCAAGTCCGGCGTCCGCTGTATGGCTGTCAAGCTCCAAAGTCAAGGAAGGCTTTCTACCCATTTCTTCTCTGAAATAACCAACTACGAACGAGTCCGGCCCACACGAGAAGTTGCTTATGAAAAGGCCAAAAAGCTGGGGATGATTTTTGACGAAACGACCGGCCTTGAGGATCATTCGGCCCATTGACCAATACATGGTGTCCTCGTCATCCATGGATTGATCTTCATAGGGAAGCATATCAAATGGAAGGATTCGATATCCTCTTGACGCCAGTTTAACAGGGATTCCCTTGTTGGCTTCCGGCGCAAATGAATTGTATGGTCTTCCAAACAGGACAATGGCGGTCATCTCTGGAGACGCTTCGATTTCCCTGAGAATTTCCTGTCCCTTGGCTCGCAGTCTTTTTTTGAATTCGTTTTGAGCCTCGACCGCGGCCTCGAAAGCCTTAACTCCTTCGGGTTTACTCTTGCCAAGTTCCAGCGCCATGCTGATGAAGCCATCCCTGCATGACAGCAAGCCTCGGCTCATGTCGAGGAAAGGACGGAGGACCTTTTTATTCTGGATTTGCTCAAATGCGCTTGAAAGGTAGAAGCCCTCTCCCTGAACAAATACGCATGTGCAAGTATTTGGATTTTCTTCATCCGTGGGGATACCACGAACATGCGGCAGAAAATAAACATCCGGGTCTTTGTGAATAAGATTGGAAAAGAAACTGTGAGAAAGTTCTACAGGGAAGCAGAAAGCGGCGCCCTGCTGATCGCTTCCTTCAGGGTCCAGTTTGTCAGGAAGCGCTACCCGGTATCCGAGTTCAGTAAAAAACCTGTTAAAGAGCGGAAAATAGGTGTTCATAAGAAAAGATCTGTTTATTCCTATGACCGGCCTGCTGTCGGATGGTTTTTCCTCCTCCAGAGACTCAAACACCAACTTCTGGCGAAAGTCCACCATGTCCAGATTCTCTGTCTCAAACTGCAAGTTTTTGATCAGATTGACGTACCTGTTACACGCCCCACCAAATGGATATGTTTTCCCTTCAAGCTCTATGCGGGCTATTTCACAGCGGCGATCGCATTTCTCTTTTCCTCCCCCGCAAATAAAAGGTTTTTTGTAAATAACTTCGCGATTGGCAAGTTGTTTGAGATCAAACCTGTCCTCATGCATTAGTCCAAGATTCAATCTTCGATCAACTTCCAGCGCGACGCCAAAGGCGCCCATCAGTCCCGGTTCCGGGGGCACAACAATTTCCTTGCCAGTCAAAGCCGCCATAGCTGCTGGAATAGCTTCGTTGTAGCAGACCCCTCCCTGCATGAAGACTTTTTTCCCGACTGGTCTGTTTCCTTTGACCCTGTTGGAGTAATTCATACAAATTGAATAAACCAGCCCGGCGACTATGTCGTTTACAGGGATTCCCTCCTGTGCGGCGTTTTTAATGTCAGAGCCTATGAATGCGGCGCACTGGTCGTTGAAATTTGGTGGGTTAGACCCGGAATACGCCACCTTGCCGATTTCTGTCACATTCAGACCAAGACTTTCCTTGGCCGACTCTTCAAGGAACGATCCGGTCCCTGCGCTGCAAGCCTCATTCATGGCGTAGTCACTCGGAACGCTGTTTGTAATGTAAGTATACTTTGCGTCCTGCCCTCCAATTTCAAAAATTGTGTCGACATCTTTATCAAAATGGACCGCCGCCGCCGCATGAGCGATAATTTCGTTGATCACACCATCCGTCATTGCGTGCAGACCGGCAATCTGTCTTCCTGATCCTGTGACTCCCAGGCCAACTATGTTTAGTTCACATTTGATTTGTTCCAGGAGACTCCGATAGACATTCCGGGAAGCTCCGACTGGGTCGCCATCTGTCCTGAGGTAATCTGAGGCCAGTATGGCTTTGTCGCTTCTCCTCATGATCACGCCTTTGGTCGTGGTCGAACCAACATCAAGTCCCAGTATCACTATATCGTCGTTTACAGCGTCCCCTTTGGGTCTGTCCTTGAAGCTGACCATGTGGCGGAAATTTTCAAGGGGTTGCAAATAAGAGAATGCTGAGCCCTTTTCTTGATAGACTTCAGATGCTCCCGAATAATTTACCGTGGGGTTATCCAGCGCCCATATAGCCGCGCCCATGGCCTCAAAATATGGCGCCTGTTCAGGAATTAATAAATCCTCAATTTCCTGGTTAAGATAGTGGATCATCGTTTTGTTGAGAGATGAGCCACCAATAAGAGCCACAGATTTCTTGGGCAGTTTCTTGAGAAGTTCAACAATCTTGCTGGCCATCATCATCGCAAGGCCGGCCACTACCTGGTCTTTGGGAATTCCCTTGTTCAATGCGTGTGTGCAGTCACTCTTGCAAAAAACTGAACAGCGGCCTGAGACTTTGTGAGGATGTTCGGCGATACCTAATTTCTCGACATCCTGAAGCTCCAGATTCATCCTGCCTATTTGCTGGAGGAAGAATTCACCCGTTCCCGAAGCGCATTTGTTGCCTGTTTGAATCGCCTGGATCTTGTTGTCTTCGTCCAGATGATAAACCATAAAAGTTTCACCACCGGCGCTCACCACTACCCTGTATTTGCTCTTGTCGGGCAAGGAGAATGGGACGGCCATCTCGACCGCTTCAGGTTCCGAGATCGTGGTCAGTTTTATAAAGTTAATAAATTTCCGACCGGTTACCGCAAGGGGAAGATTCCTGATGTCGGGTATTTTATCGAGAGCATCCAGGAGTGTTTTTCTGGGGTTACCCTCATGAGTGATAGTCGAGGCGCTTACTACGGAAATACCTTGTTCATTACGCCTAACTCGACAAATGCTAAGGGTTGAAGCCCCCAGACACATACCAAGCGCTTCCATCGGTTTAACTCCATGTCATTTAAATTATTAAGATTGTCATCATGTGGGGCGCAAAATAGCCTACGGCAATTTATAACTTTAGTTCATTATAATTGAGACCGTCAAGTCGCATCATGTAAATCCCATCAATTGAATTAAGTCAATGGGAACCACTGTTGTTGAATTTAACAAATCGCCGCAATTTTCTAAAAATGTTATCTCTCGCTCTCATTCAATAATTTATGTATACGAAATCAAAAAAAAAGTCTAAAATCTGCGGGTTTTAACGAGATCTTATTCTGTTCATCCTGGGGTTCAAGCAAGGAGGAAGGTTTGACAAGAAAAATCATAGTTTTCTTAGCCATAACGATTTCGACTCTCGCTGTTGCAGGCAGCGCCTTTGGCAGTTGAGCGGGCTGCTTCCCCTCCTGGTCAGGAGGATCAGTGGACCCGTCTTTCAACGATTCATATTCACCCTATTATGACTCCGCTGGATCCCAGTACGGTGACTACTACGCTGCGAATCAGCAGTTTCAGACGCAGGCTGCTCAGCAAACCGCAAAACCTACCAAGAAAGCGACTCCCAAGACCCGTATGAAGAACCTGTATTAACGTGGTGGATTCAATGAAATGGGCCGAATAAGGGGCGCCATGGAGCGCCTCTTCTGCACTTATAGATTAGAAGAACGCAACGTCCTGGTTTTTTGAACGATCAGCCGCTAATCTCATTAGCCGGTTTTTCGATCTCGCCGAAAAGATCAATACCCTTGGTTTCGGTAATCAATACTCTAACAATATCCCCTACCGACGCCTCGCCATCGGTTATGTAAAGTTTTCCGTCAATTTCGGGCGCCTGGTCCCAGGTTCTCCCCTGTAACAGCAGTTCTGTTTCTTCAGAAAAACCTTCGACTATTGCAGATTCTATTGAGCCGATTCTTTTTTTCATCTTTTTCTTAATGAACATTGAGTGTAGTGACCGAAGCTTGCGCGCTCGGGCGTTCTTGATTTTGACAGGTATGGGATCTCCAAGTTTTTCAGAGGGTGAGCCTTCTTCCTGAAAATACGTAAAAACCCCTACATGGTCTAGTTCAAACTGTTTCACAAAGTCAGCCAGCATGACGAAATCGTCTTCTGTTTCAGTCGGGAATCCAACCATCAGCGTCGTTCGGATGGCTATTCTCGGAACCTGGGTCCTCAAGGATTCGATCATTTTACGAATCTCAAGACCTCTCCATGGGCGGCCCATCGATCTGAGAACGTTTTCCGAGATATGCTGGATGGGCATGTCCACATAAGGCAATATCTTGCTGGAATTCCCTATCATGTGAATCAGTTCCGGCTTTATTCCGCTGGGATACAGGTACATGAGGCGGATCCATTCAATCCCGCCTATGAGTTCAAGTTTTTCCAATAATCGGACGAGTCCATTGTCTATACCAAGATCTCTACCGTATGAGGTAAGATCCTGCGCAACCAAAACAATTTCCTTTACACCACAATCGGCAAGCTCGGACGCTTCATGGATCAGATCATCCATGGCTTCACTCTTTAACCTGCCTCTAATTAAAGGTATGGTACAAAATTTACAGCGATGGTCGCATCCATCAGAAATTCTCAGATACGCGTAACCAGGGGTAGACAAGACTCTGCTCAAACCCTTCAGTCTGAACAGACCATCTCTTGTAGCATTTAAGTCTGATGTTTCAGGGAAATTGGTGGGGCTGGTCGAAGCGTCGGAATCAATTACAGATGTCAAACATGAAGACGCCAAAGGGGATGGGCCAGAAGATGCCGGCTTACTGATTTTTTTGACGGATCCGCAAGACTGGATCATTTCCGAAATCATGCCTATCTGGCTGGGTTTAAGGAAGAGATCAACCTCAGGCAGCAAATCCTTCAACGAATCCCCATATCGCAACGGCATGCAACCTGCCACTATCAGAAAGGCGTCGGGATTTGCAGCGGAGGTATCCAAAATCGTCGCTATAGATTCCTCGACTGCGGGCTGAATAAAAGCGCAGGTATTAATTACAATTATTTCAGCGAGGTTATGGTCCTGCGTGTGTTCAAGTCCCTGAGACATAAAGGCGGCAAGGATTTTTTCGCTGTCAATCCTATTCTTTGGACATCCGAGGCTGATAAGACTGAAATATCCATTTTTGTTCACTGGTGTGAGGGAACCTCGTATCCGAGAGAGAACCATTTAGTTCTGAGCTGACTTCAAGTCAAAACGGGAGTCAGGAATTGATTTCAAGAAGGTTACATTGAAGAGATCAAATCGGTTGTAATTGCCAAGGGCGTCATAAATTATCGCCCTCCTGATGGTGAACTTGTTTCTGTCCACGCCAAGCACTATTTTGAAACCGGTTTGCGCATTCGACGTATTCGTCAACTCGAGAAAAATCATTTTATCCTCGGGCGCAGTTTGCCTCGGAGAAAGCTCAATAGTAAAATTGTTGTCCAATGCGGCTATATTTGTGAAGAAACCAAAGAAATTTTCGATATTTACTTCAGGAGGGACTTCCCCGTTTACCTGTGAACCATCGTCATGGAAATAAACAAGATAACTTCTTCCTTTCATCACGACTTTTTGTCTCTCGGGGCTCATGACGTCCAGAGCTATTTCCAGGGGTTTTCTAACGTACATCTGTCCCTGGAACCTGTCTCTCATGTCCATGGCCACGTTCACCGTCAGTTGATCAAAGGAAGCGCTGAAGCAACAATTGACGCTGTATACTTCCTTGATCTTCTTTACGACTTTTTGAACTTCCAGGTCTTCTCCCAAGACAGGGCTGGATATCCAGGCGGAACTTCCGATTAAGATTAAGATCAGAAAAAAAGTTTTTTTCACGTCAATGACCTTTCTGCGCCTAAAATGTCCATAATCGCTTTCTTGATCAATTGTAAATCAAAATTGTCGTTGGGTATCGGAATATTTCTGGCCTTCAGTTCTTCGGCCAGCATACCGATGGATGGCAAAATCTCTCTTAAGTCATGCTGATCCCTGAGCCTGGCGCAAACTTCGCTCACAGACCCAAACGCAACCATCTCTCCGGCTTTCATTACCGCCAGCAAATCCAGCAAAGTAAGGAAGCAGTCCATATCATGCGAGACTATTATTACTGTTCTGGCTCCGCTCTTCCTGAAGGAATCTATGATCCTGTTGAGGGCCGACAATGAGGGAGGATCCAGGTTAGCCGCCGGTTCATCAAGAATCAGAATGTCAGGGTTGTTGACAAGCGCGCCGGCGATAGCAACACGCCTTTTTTCACCCGAGGAAAGATCAAAAGGGTTTCGATCCCCTATAGCGTCAATGTCAAGCCCAACAGTGGCGCAGGCCTGTCTGACGTGATAGTCGACCTCTTCTTCTTCGAAGTCGGCGCTGCTCACA
>DYRE01000509.1 GCA_020718965.1 Desulfomonile tiedjei | reverse complement strand
GGTGGGTCTTTTGTTGTGAAGCCGTTACGAAACAAGGCAATAACAAGGCCAGGAAGATAATGCTTACAAGAGCGGATTTGGGTTGGCAGAAGGATGCCAGGCCTGTCTTGAATTTGTGCAGGATTTGAACCGCGCTCTTCTTGAAAGTCAAATTATGGCCTGGCATGTCCCAATGATAGTTAAACAAAAGTTAACATTAATGACTGGCAAAACAAGAGGTGAACGGTCGGTCAACTTCGTTGGTGTCATTACATTCAACGTTGCGCCGCACCTGTCTCAGTTCCATGATCCGGCTGTCGAGTTCCTGAATACGAACGCAATTCTGGGCAATTTTGCGGTGACTTTTTGCTGATATCAGAAAATTCGGTTTAAGCCATTTCTTGAACATTTTAGCCTCCGTGAAAGTATGATACGAGTATATCAAATCATAATAATATGTTCAATGAAATATCTATAAACTACATTAGGTCTAGCCTGATTAATGTAAATGGTGTTTTTGACTGAGGCTAACAATCTTTCAGTTTTTAAAATTATGTGTTTCGAAAAAGCAGGAAGGTGTTCAGGCAAAAGGTTCTTTACAAGCTGAGCATACAAGGATGACTTTGATAACAAAGAGGTTGGAAAGGCTTACTATCAATGAATCAAGATTTGGAAGATTTAGAACGGCTGGTTCAGAAAATCTCGGGAAACAAGGAAACTGACTTTGCAGACATCTTTGTTGAAGAAAAAACAGGGACTGCAATAGTATTCGAGAATGGAAAGATAGACCGAATCAAGAGAGGGATTGATTATGGCCTGGGTATAAGAATCATAAAGAAAAATAGGACATTTTACGGATACTCGACTCAAACAGACATCAAAACAGTAAACGAGCTTGCAACTTCTATTAAAGAGGCCGCTGGAATATGTTCCTCCAACAGGGACATTGTTTTTTCCTTAAAGGACAGGCCTCTGATCTCAGAAGTCCATCACGACCCCGCTCGAGTTGGCGCGAACCAAAAGATTGACCTTTTGAAACACGCGGATGACATTGCCAGGTCTTATGGCCCGGAAGTGATTCAGGCTAGATCTGTGTTTATGGATGAGAACCGTCGAGTTTTCCAGGTGAATTCCGATGGAGCGGTCATAGATTTCGAAAGAAAAGGGGTCGTTTTTTTTGTCCATGTGACTGGTCGCTTCGGAGACATTTTACAAACCGGATATGAGGCCTTTGGCGGACAAATTGGGATGGAGATATTCGACGGAGGGATGGTGGAGCGAATAGCGAGAGTCTCGACCGAAAGAGCGTTGATGATGCTGAAAGCAAAGGAAGCTCCATCAGGGCGCATGCCGGTTGTAATTGAGAGTCAGGCTGGAGGAACCATGATACATGAAGCTGTGGGGCATGGTTTGGAGGCAGACCTGGTTGGCGAAAAGATGAGTGTGTATTCGGAATCAATGGGAAAAAAGATAGCCAATGAAGCTGTAA
>DYRE01000112.1 GCA_020718965.1 Desulfomonile tiedjei | reverse complement strand
GGCGCAAGCCTGTCTGACGTGATAGTCGACCTCTTCTTCTTCGAAGTCGGCGCTGCTCACAAGAGGGAAGGCGATGTCTGCAAATACTGACTCCTCAAACAGTTGTTTCTCGGGTTGTTGAAAAACAAGGGCTACCTGTTTCCTTAATCCGTTACCCATTGATCCTATGTCAACATTATTGATGAAGACGCTTCCGGATGTTGGGCTAGCCAAACCGTTAAGGTTTCTCGCTAGAGTCGTTTTACCAGAACCAATAGGGCCAAGTATTCCCAATACCTTTCCTGAAGGAACGGTAAAGCTGATGTTTTTCAGGGCGTGGCGCTCAAAAGGCGTCCCGTAACTGAAATGGTAATTCAGGTTTTCAACTCGGATTTCCAACTAATGCGACTTGATTCCCTCAGAGATTGTGTTTTGAAAACGCCCCGAGAAAGTTACTGTTTGACTCGCCAGGTCGATCCTTCAGGGCCATCTTCGATAAGGATACCTTTTTCAAGCAGTTTGTCCCTAATTTCATCCGCCAGCTTGAAGTTTCTGGTCTTTCTGGCTTCAGACCTCTCATCAAGAAGTTGTCGGATTTGATCTTCAGTAATCCCAAGTTCATCAGTACCTGATCTTCTTGTTTTCTCAAGAAAATCCTGCGGATTCTCATTAAGGATTCCAAATACATCCCGCGCCCAGCCGGCAAGTTCATTCCCGGCTTTCCGAAGAAGATCAGGCGCTGGTATCTTGTCTTTATCTCCGCCGGATTCGGTATGAATCCTGTTAATAGCCCTGGAGGCTTCAAACATTATCGCCAGGCCCTTGGGGGTATTGAAATCATCATCCATGGCTTCCCTGAACCTGGAATCCAGGTCTGACAATTCTACTGGAAGAGAAGAAAGCCGGCCCGCAGCTTCCTCAATTTCCTCGAGTGAGGCACACGCCGCGTAAAGTCGTTCCAATCCAACTGACGCCTCTCTAATAGATGTATCGTTGAAATCAAGGGGGCTTCTGTAATGACTGGAGAGGAGAAACAGACGCAGGGCCTCGGGATGAGTTTCTTTGAGTATATCCCTAATATTGAGGACATTACCCAACGATTTCGACATCTTCTCGGAGCGTATGTTTACGAAGCCATTATGTATCCAGTATTTCGCAAAAGGCTCTCCTGTGGCGCCCTCCGATTGGGCAATCTCGTTTTCATGATGAGGAAAGGTCAGGTCGGCTCCACCACCATGAATGTCAAAAGTGGGACCAAGATATCTCATGCTCATTGCTGAGCATTCTATGTGCCAGCCTGGTCTCCCTGGGCCCCACGGGCTGTTCCAGAAAGGCTCGCCAATTTTGGCCGCTTTCCAAAGCGCAAAATCCAAGGGATCCTTCTTTTTTTCGTCAACTTCAACCCGAGCGCCAGAGACCAGATCTTCGGTCTTTTTTCCGGACAGTTTTCCGTATGTGGAAAAACTTGTGACAGAGAACATAACATCTCCGTCCGCCTCGTAAGCGTGCCCAGTATCTATCAAAGCGCTTATCAACGATATAATATCCTGTATGTGGTCAGTAGCCTTTGGTTCTATGCTGGGTCTTTTTACACCAAGGGCGTCCATGTCGAAATGAAACTCTTTTACAAATCTCTCCGCTAAATGTTTCCAGTCTTCTCCCAACTGAGTGGCGCGGTTTATAATCTTATCGTCAATGTCGGTAAAATTCCTGATGTAGGTGACATCAAGACCACTCTTGAGAAGGTACCGGTAAATTACATCAAACAGCACCACAGAACGGGCGTGGCCGATGTGACACATGTCATACACAGTGACTCCGCAGACATACATTCCAACCTTGCCTGGATTCACCGGAACAAACGGTTCTTTCTTTCTGGTCAATGTGTTGTAGATTTTGAGACCCATTAAGCGCTCCCTAAACATTATATTTCATGGGTTTTCAGGCTCATTCAGCAATGCTACGGCTGTAGCGGCCAAACCTTCCTGTCTTCCGACAAATCCAAGTTTCTCCGTGGTGGTCGCTTTTATGTTGACGCGACTTATATGTATACCGATACAATCAGCGACATTTTTCGTCATTTGCTCACGAAATGGTCCTATTTTTGGTCTTTCAGCAAGCAGCGAGACGTCCACATTTGAGATTCCAAAACCTCGGGAAATTATCCTGGAGGCTGTTTCAGATAATAGTCCAAGACTTGACGCCCCCTTGTATGAGGGGTCTGTGTCGGGGAAAAGCATGCCGATGTCGCCCATGCCCGCGGCGCCTAACAGAGCGTCAATAACTGCATGGATCAGAACATCGGCGTCGGAATGTCCTTCGAGGCCCAAGGGGTGATCAATTTCTACGCCTCCCAAAACCAGCTTTCGATGTGGCGCCAGCCTGTGAGCGTCGAATCCATATCCGATACGCAAATCAGTTCCTCCGAAAAGCAATTCCAGGAGCTTAGTTCATGGTTTTTCCCGCGTCAAGGATCTGATCAAGGTAAATCTGTCCTGTTTAGTCAAGCAATAAAAACGTATTTACATTTTGACGCTGAGAAGAAAGCGATAACGCGAAACTTCCAGATATATGGACTTTCCTTGACGAGTTAATGGCCCTGACATAAACTTGTAATTATTCAAATCAGGTAGGCCAAAATTATGAAAAACTTTTGGCTTCATGGCGTCAATAGATGGCTGACAAAAAGAAAAAATTCAAATATTTGAAACCGGTCAGCGGGATATTCGCATGGGTATGGGTAGGTATTCCTCTCCTGTTGATAATTGGGCTGCTTTCGGGACTCCTGGGTTCTGGTCTGGGCGCATACCTCATCTTTTCGAAGGACCTGCCGGATATTCCAGATCTTAGGGCATACCGACCCAAGACTGTCTCTACCTTTTATGCCGACGATGGCTCTGTTATCGGAGTATTTTACAAGGAGAAGAGGTTTCCTGTTCCTCTGGTTTCAATTCCCCCGCATGTAATAAATGCGTTTCTGGCTGCTGAAGACGCAAGATTCTTTTCTCATCCCGGCATTGATCTCGTCGGTATATCAAGAGCGATCGTCAAAAACCTCAAGTCCGGTAATTTCTCCCAGGGGGCCAGCACGATAACCCAGCAGGTCACAAAGAATTTTATTCTTACCAAAGAAAAGAAAATTTCGAGGAAAATACGAGAAGCCATACTTTCTTTCCGGCTCGAAAAATCTCTTTCTAAACAGGAAATATTGAATCTGTATCTGAATGAAATTTACCTGGGTCGGGGGGCTTATGGCCTGGAAGCCGCTGCAAGAACCTACTTCGGAAAATCCACAGGCGAACTTTCAGTTGCCGAAGCGGCGATGATAGCGGGGCTTGTGTCAAACCCCAACAAGTCGGCCCCGCCGAAAAATCTTGAAAACGCGCTCAAGAGAAGAGAGTTTGTGCTGAATAGCATGCTCCGAAACAATTTTATCAGCGACGCTGATTTTCAGAAGGCAATGAACGAGGTTCCAACTTTCAGGGAGAATTTTCCAAATCCGTTTTCCAGAGCGCCATATTTTACAGAGGCTGTCAGGCAAAAAGTCATAGAAAAATATGGTTCAAATCGCCTGTATAATGAAGGATTGCAGGTCTGGACCACCATGAATCCTGTCAGGCAAGACGCAGCCTCAGCGGCCCTGTTGAAGGGAGCTAAGGCTTGGGAGAAGCGTGAGCGGCGTCCGGCGGGACTTGTCAAAAGACTCAAACCCCTTGAGGCGAAAGAGTTTCTGAACGAGTCCGCTCCTTCATCGATAAATGTCGGGGACATTGTCCAGGGGATTGTAATTGAGGCTCCCGAACAGAGGAAAAAGAAAGGGAAAAAGAACCAGGAGCCCTTGTCTACGGATTACGTTGTAGCGTTGCGGGGTTCCCTAAAGTTTGGCATGAAACTTTCGACGGGATCAGAGTACAGAATTAACGATCTTCTGGAATTTCACGTGGTAGAAGATGATGGAAAAAATTTAGCGCTCAGGCAGATAACCAGCCCTCCGATTCAGGGGGCGCTAGTCTGCATTGAGAACAGGAACGGCTATGTCCGGGCCCTGGTTGGAGGACTGGACTTTGAAACGTCATCTTTTAACAGGGCTACACAGGCAAAGAGGCAGCCAGGGAGCGCCTTCAAGCCTGTCGTATATTCAGCGGCGCTGGAATGGGCCGGGTATAGCCCAAACACACTGGTTGTCGATGAGCCCATAGCCGTCGTGATTGACCAACGTGAGCCCGAGTGGGTGCCAGCCAACTCTGATGGAGGATTCATCGGGGCCACCAACCTCACAAACGCGCTGGCTCTGTCCAGAAACGTCGTGGCCATAAAGTTGCTGATGGACGTTGGACTGGAAACCACCATAAACGCTGCAAGAAATATGGGAATCAAATCGCCTCTGGGGCACAATCTTTCTCTTGGGCTGGGATCTTCGGAAGTTACTCCGCTTGAGCTTACCTCTGCGTATACGGTTTTCCCGAACATGGGGAAGCTAATAAGTCCAGTAATGATAAAAAAGGTCATGGATCGTTTCGGAAATGTTCTGGAGGACAACACTCAACTACTGGTTAACACCGATGAGGAAGCAGTTCCTTCGCCAGCCTGGATCTCGGCGTATACAGGCCAGCATAATGAACAGCCTCATGATTTTGAAGAAGACCGGGACGAAGCGGATGACTCAAAAAATAAACCTGTTGACAGGAAGACGGAGATCGGGAATCATTCCCCCGGATTGAAACTGGAATCTGTGCTTACTCAATCATTTCCAAATTTAAAAGGGCCGGACGTAAGGGTAATTGAACGCGCCGTAAGCCCTCAAACAGCTTTTCTTATGGTTCAAATGCTTACGCAAACATGTGTCTCGGGTACTGCGTCAAATGTTAGAAAGCTTCAAAGAAACGATCTCGCGGGGAAGACGGGAACTACCGATGACTGCGCAGACGCTTGGTTTATCGGATTCAACCCTACTTACACTACCGGCGTCTGGATCGGGTTTGATTCCAAGCTTTCCCTGGGCAAGCGAGAATATGGAGGAGTGGCCGCTTTGCCAGTGTGGATGGATTTTATGGGTGAATTGCTAAAAGGCGCCCCTTCTGAACAGTATGTTCCTCCGCCGGGACTAGCCTACCCGGAAAGCGGGGAGCCATACCACAGCTATGGCTACAATTCGACAAGAACCGGCCCTGATTTTGACCCGAGTTTCGGCGCCAAGACTTTTTGTCCTGTCGACGCTCCACACTTCATGTATTCGGGAGACATGAACTCAATGCAACAGTGGCCGCCGGGTTACGCTGAAACGTATATGTATCAGGGCGGTATCAGAGTCCTCTCTCCCACAGGGCAAACTCTGGGGTATGCATCGACCTTGCGTGATGAGAGGGGCAGATCCTTGTTCTCTCCGGATGGGCCCTACCAGGGGGCCATGGACTATTCTGAGCTTCAGGAATCCTACAATAATCAAGGGAGGAGATCACCAAATCTTCCTTATCAATCAGGCGCAGGTTACATGGATGAATATCCTGCGCAAGTCTGGGGCAGATAATGAAGTCTCGCGGCTGGTCTGCAATCATAACAATTTTAACTATCCTGATAGCCGGAGTCGTCGTGGGCATGTGGATCAACAGGCGACCCATCATCGTAAAACCACCGCTCCCTGATCCGGAGTCCTACAAGGCGCTGGAGGTAGGAGAGGCAGTGGTCATGCGTGTCCATCGCGAACTCAGCCCGGCGGTGGTCAACGTTGTGACAAAGACTCTGGCTTACAATTTCTGGATGCAGGTAGTTCCTCAAACCGGTCAGGGGACGGGATTTGTCATCGACAACAAGGGGCACATTCTTACTAATAGCCATGTAGTGGGTCGTAGCCAGAATATTGAGGTTACCTTCGTCGGAGAACGCAAGCTTTCCGCTAAACTGATTGGACAGGACCCCGTCAGTGATTTGGCTGTAATCAAGATCGAGCCATTTCAGGGTATGGCGATCGCTCCCCTGGGTGATTCCGACAACCTTGCGGTTGGCCAACGGGTAATCGCCATAGGTAACCCGTTTGGTTTTCAGCACACTGTTACAGCAGGATTTATCAGCGCACTAAACAGGGATATAGTGGTAGATCAGCGCACAATGATCGGAATGATTCAGACTGACGCGGCGATCAATCCCGGCAACAGTGGTGGACCACTCATCAACTCCAGAGGACTTGTTATTGGTGTCAATACGGCCATCTTCAGCCAGACTGGCGGGTTTATGGGAATTGGGCTGGCCCTTCCTATCGATAGAGCCAAAAAAGTATCCACCCAGATATTAAAACTTGGTCGGGCAATTTATCCATGGGCTGGAATAGTTTCCGGCACTGATATAGATCCACAATTGGCCCAGAATCTGGGTATTCCCGCTGTAAAGGGCTTCCTGATCTCCATGGTGGCGCAAGGGAGTCCGGCTTACCAGAGCGGTCTCCGTGGAGGGACTCAGATGGCGGGAGCATACAGAGGCCGTCCATTGCTACTCGGTGGAGACATTGTCACAGGAGTGGATGATATTCCTACGCCTACGTTTGATGATTTCCAGAACCTGATTTTTCAGAAAAACATTGGCGATGAAGTAAAATTAAATATCTTAAAAGGTGGTCAAAAGACCGTGGTTCCGATAAGGCTGGCTGAAGATCCCCGGATCTCCAGGTAGACGCACTCTGAGAAAAAACGACGGAATTGTTGACAAGAGAACCAACCTAAATTAAATTGTAACATTGATTTGGTTATTTCGCTTGTTTCCGTGTCTCATCAACTGCATGCGCCCGTAGCTCAGCTGGATAGAGCGTCTGACTACGGATCAGAAGGTCGGGAGTTCGAATCTCTTCGGGCGTACCAAAAAAAACATAATAAAATAAATAGTTAGCCAGGATAACTCCTGGCTTTTTTTGTTTCTACCCCTCTTTTTGCTCTTTTTTTGCCCTCCAGCAATTACAACAATTTAGGAAAATGTGAGTAAATCACGACAACTCGATGCCCTCCAAAATGCCCTCCTAAATCAACTTCGCTAAACATGTTACAACCTATTGTAATCAGTAGTTTAATGTCATCGTAG
>DYRE01000111.1 GCA_020718965.1 Desulfomonile tiedjei | reverse complement strand
CGTGAAACCATTGATCAAGCGTATAATAATTTGATAAGTTGCGTAAAATGGTTCAATCCAAAACGCAATGCAGGACATTTTTAAACAAGCGAGGGAAGAATTGAACGAGAATGATTTGACTCCTGGACAGCTCAAGTGGCTTGAAGCCTCCAAGAAAATAGGTCTTGGCCGACTTACACCGACGGAGAGACAAACCCTGGAAAAGCTCTACGCTGAATTGCTCCCCCAAGAGCAGCAGGAACTTTTTGATTATATAAAATTAAAGTTTGGTAAAGAAGAAAACCTGACAGAACAGGGGGAGGATCCTATCACGAGAATGGAAAAGATGGTATGGTCAACCCCGTCGGATAGTCTGAAGTCTGCTTTTGGAAAAGCGCTAAAGCCCAAAACGCCAACTAAAAAATAGTTTGGACGGCCTTTTGTACAGAAACTGGAGATCTGGATGTTAGATATCGCATTCATTAGAAACAATACTGAAGTTGTCAAAGAAGGTGTCCGAAAAAAACGAATGAAAGTAGACATAGACGAATTACTTTCAGTCGATAACGACACTAGATTACTAAAAACTGAAGTCGAAACCCTGAGGGCTGATCGAAATAGGATATCGAAGGACGTTTCCAAGGCGGTAGGGCCTCAACGTGAAGAATTGATATCCCAGATTAGATTTATCAAGGAAAGCTTGTTGGAGAAGGAGCCTAAACTCAAGGATCTGGAAGAACGTTTTGAGCAGCTCATGCTTTTCGTTCCCAATCCCCCTGCTCCGGAAGTTCCAGAAGGTGATTCTGATGAAGACAATGTTGTTTTACGGGAAGTCGGAAAACCTCCAGAGTTTGATTTTGTTCCCAAGGATCACCTTGAACTGGCGGAGAGCCTCGACATAGTAGATATGCCGCGTGCGGTAAAATTTGCGGGAGCGCGAATGTATTTCCTAAAAAATGAAGGCGCTCTTCTTGAATTTGCGCTGTTCAAGTTTGCGCTCGATCATCTGTTCTCCAAGGGGTTCCAACCCATGATAGTTCCCCAACTCGTCAGGAAAGAGGCTTTGGTTGGGACCGGTTTCTTCCCTTTGGGAGAAGAGGATACTTTTTTTGTGAGTAAAGATGATCTTTATCTGATAGGAACAGCGGAGGTTCCTCTTATTTCATACCACATGGATGAAATACTAAACGAGTCTGAACTTCCGAAAAGATACTGCGGTTATTCAACCTGTTTTAGAAGGGAAGCTGGTTCCTACGGTCGGGATACCAAAGGATTCTATCGGCTGCACCAGTTTAACAAAGTTGAACAGGTTGTAATCTGCGCAAATGACCCGGAAATCTCCATGATGGAGCACCGACTGTTGTTGGAGAACGCTGAAGAAATTATGAAGGCGCTGGGGTTACCTTACAGGGTCGCTCTTGCTTGCAGCGGTGAAATAGGACAGGGGCAAGTTCTGAAACATGAGATAGAAACCTGGATGCCTAGCAGGGGAAAATACTCGGAAACTCATTCCTGTTCAACTCTTCATGAATTTCAAGCCAGACGACTCAGGATAAGATACCGCAGCTCGGATGGAAAAACTAAACCGTGCCATACACTCAACAATACCGCATTGGCATCTCCCAGAATTCTGATCCCGATCCTGGAAAATTTTCAGAATCAAGACGGAAGTGTGACGATACCTGAGGTTTTACGACCGCTCATGCGAGGGATTGACAGGATAGAACCTAAAAAACTTAAGTAGTTTGTGAAAGTGTCAGGACCAATCCGAATTGATAAGACTCAAGAAACACGCAGATCGAAAAGTGAGAAGGGGAGGACTCTGGATATTTTCCAATGAAATCCAGGAGCCGCAAGTACGGGATCTGGTAGCCGGCGCAATTTACGAGCTGAGGGATTTTTCCGGGGAATTTCTGGGCATCGTTTACGCGAATCCCAAGAGCCTGATTGCCGCCAGGATTCTTTCCAGACAGAAAGTCCAGATAGATGTGGACTTTTTTGTGGAAAGGTTATCGAAAGCTCTTGATTGGAGGCGGTCCTTCTGCAGAGCCAGAGAAGCCTACCGGATTGTCTTTGGAGAATCAGATTTTATACCAGGCCTTGTCGTTGACAAGTACGGCCCGCACGTCGTGGTTCAAAGCTCCGCCGCGGGAATCGACAACATGCTCGACACTATTGTCGAGGCCATAGATAAACTGTTATCTCCAGAATCGGTAATTGTCAGGAACGATTCCTCTGCACGTAATCTTGAGGGCGTCGCTTCCTACTCAGAGATTAAGAAGGGCGCCAACATTGACCGGATCAATTTTAGATCGGGAGAACTCTCCTTCGTCGCTGATTTACTCAGGGGACAAAAGACCGGATTTTTTCTGGATCAGGAGTTTAACCGACCGGGTCTGAAAAGGTATTTGTCGGGGGGCAATTGCTCGGTTCTTGATCTGTATTGTTATTCCGCAGCCTGGGGAATGCATGCCCTAAACGCAGGAGTTCAATCGGTTACGGCTGTTGATTCCTCAAGTGTCGCCCTCGAAATGGCATTGGAGAATGCCAGGATAAATAACTTCGAATCGAGAACCAGTTTTGTCCGCGAAGACGCTCTACATTTCCTCAGTGGCGCCGCAGCGCAATGGGACCTCATCATTCTGGACCCTCCGGCTTTTATCAAGAGTCGTTCTAAAGTTCGTGAGGGGAGACAGGGCTACATAGACATTAACAGAAAGGCCCTGACCAGATTGAAAAAAGGTGGATTGTTGGTTTCCTGCTCGTGTTCCAGCCACCTCGGTCTTCCTGATTTTATGGACGCGTTAAACATCGCCGCCTACAGAAGTGGGAGAGATTTGAGAATTCTTGAGGTGGCGGGACAGGGACCGGACCATCCCTCCCTGGTTTCCATGCCTGAGACCAGGTATTTAAAAGTAGTTTTCGCTCAGGCTCTATAATTTGACCGATCAACAGGAAAAAGCAAAAGGAAATAAACGAAATAGATAATTGATTTGTTCAGACCTGTTCGAGCACAACCATTGCGCAAGCCATCCCTTCGGCGTGGGATATAGAGACGCTGAATCTGTTGATTCCCTTGGATTGCGCAACGACACTTGCCTTTGCGGACAGGCGTATGATGGGCTTTTGTTTTGCGTCTTGGTCTACGATGATTTGAACAGGAGACACACCGCCTGAAAATCCAGTTCCAAGAGCCTTTACCAACGCTTCCTTGGCCGCGAACCTGGCGGCGAACGCTTCCTGGGGTTTCAAACGCTTTTTGCAGAAGGATATTTCCGAAGGGGAGAACACACGCTTCAGGAATCTGTGTCCCCATGGTTGGTTCAGGATCTTTTCCATTCTTGATACACTAACAAGGTCTATCCCGATCCCGACCACCATGGTTAAATCTTTTCTCTCAGGATTGCGTCAGTGACCTTGCAAATCTGAACAGCAGACTTGACGTCATGGACCCTGACTATAGAAGCCCCTCTGCATACGCACATTGATACAGCAGCCATAGTTGCCATGTCACGTTTGGATGGCTGAGGTTCCTCCACTATCTTTCCCAGAAAAGCCTTTCGAGAAGGCCCAACCAGCAGGGGTTTTTCAAGTTTTCTGAATTGTTCCAACCGGTTGATGAGTATTAGGTTTTGATCGAATGTCTTACCAAACCCTATTCCTGGGTCGAGAATTATTTTCTCTGGAGAAACACCGATATTTTCAAGGTGTGCAATTCTTTCTTCGAAAAAAATGAAAATGTCCTCGGGGAAAGATTCATAATGGACATCCTGTTGCATGGTTCTAGGGACCCCAAGCATGTGCATTACAATCAGGAATGCCTCTGCCTTGACTGCCAATTGAGCCAGTTCCGGATCATGTCTAAAACCTGAAACGTCATTAACGATGATTGCCCCAGCCTCAATAGCCGATTTAGCCACAGCCATCCGGCGGGTATCTACTGAAATAACGGCGTCAGGCCTTTGCGAACATATCCCTGAAATCACGGGACTAATTCTTCTAATCTCTTCCTCAATATCCGTGTAGTCAGAGCCAGGTCTTGTTGATTCACCCCCGATGTCGAGTACGTCGGCCCCATCCTCCAGCATCGAAAGACCATTGGCTACGGCTACGTCAGGAGAGAAATTTATACCGCCATCCGAAAAGGAATCGGGGGTTGTGTTTATAACCCCCATAACCTTTGTTCTGTGGTTATCAAGCAAAAGTTGCGAAAACTTTGCGATCAAAGAAGGGTTTGCTATCAAACGAATTTCTCTGAGGGTCAGGCTTTTTCAGGGTCTGGAGATGCAGACGATTCTATCAAGGGTTCGTTGTCCCCTGTCTTGTTACCTCCCGGTTCCTGAGTCCCGGATGGTGGTTTCTCCGATTCACTTTCCAGTTTAGGTAACTCCTTACCTTCAATAATGGCCTCAATCTGGCCGGCGTCAAGGCTTTCTCTCTCAAGCAATGCGTCTGCAATCCTGGTAACGGTTTCCTGATTTTCGAAAATGATTGTGTGGGCTCTTTTGTAATTCTCAGTCACAATACTGCTAATTTCGTCATCGATCATTATGGCCGTTCGTTCAGAATAGTCTCGATGACGGGTCAGTTCCTTGCCCAGAAAGATTTGTTCTTCCTTCTGCCCGAGGCTAAGTGGCCCAATTGAATCACTCATTCCCCATTCGCATACCATTTTTCTAGCCAACGCTGTTGCGCGTTCGATGTCATTACCGGCCCCGGTAGTAGTGTGATTAAGGAATATTTCCTCGGCAGCTCTTCCACCCATGAGTACAGAAATTTGACCGAGCAAATAATCTTTCTCATAGGTGTGCCGATCATCGAGCGGCAATTGCTGGGTGATTCCCAATGCTCTACCTCTTGGTATAATGGTTACCTTATGAATTGGGTCGGTTCCTGGTATCTTCCTGGCCACAAATGTGTGGCCGGCCTCATGGAAAGCGGTATTGCGTCGTTCTTCCAGACTTATGACCATGCTACGTCGTTCCGCGCCCATCAGGACTTTATCTTTGGCAAATTCAAAATCCTCCATGACTACGACATTCTGATTGTGCCTGGCAGCGTTTAAAGCCGCTTCGTTGACAAGGTTAGCCAGGTCCGCTCCAGAAAAACCAGGAGTTCCTCTACCTATGGAATGGAGATCTACATGTTCGTCCAAAGGAGTTGTACGAGTATGGACTTTCAGAATGGCTTCTCTGCCACGCAGGTCAGGTGGAGGAACAACCACTTGTCTGTCGAATCTGCCCGGTCTTAACAGCGCAGGGTCCAATACATCGGGTCTATTGGTAGCGCTGATCAAAATTACCCCGTCGTTGGTCTCAAAACCATCCATTTCAACCAACAACTGGTTCAATGTCTGTTCCCGCTCGTCATGGCCGCCACCAAGTCCTGCGCCCCTGTGACGACCCACAGCGTCGATTTCATCAATGAAAATAATGCATGGAGCGTTCTTTTTTCCCTGAATGAACAAGTCTCTAACTCTGGATGCGCCTACGCCCACGAACATTTCAACGAAATCTGATCCCGAAATGGAAAAAAACGGAACTCCAGCCTCGCCGGCAACCGCCTTGGCTAGGAGGGTTTTACCTGTTCCCGGTGCACCCATAAGGAGCACACCCTTTGGAATTTTGCCACCGAGGCGAGTAAACTTTTTTGGATCTTTGAGGAACTCTATGATCTCGGCAAGTTCTTCCTTAGCTTCTTCTACTCCGGCAACATCGGCAAACGTAAATTTGTTCTGATCCTCGGAAATAAGCCTGGCTCTGCTCTTCCCAAAGCTCATTGCCTTTCCGCCACCGGCCTGCATCTGCCTCATGAAAAACGCGAAAATGGCTATAAGGAAGATCATTGGCAACCAGGAAATGAGCGCTGTTAGGTACCAGGGATTGTCATCATCCGGTTGAACCTGTATATCTACTTTGTTCTTCATTAGGGATGGAATAAGATCAGGGTCAGTCGGAGCTAAAGTTCTGAATGCGCCGCTACCATCGAGGTAAGTTCCTTTAATGCGATTTCCCTGGAGCGCAACAGACTTTATGGCCCCCTGGTCCATGTCCTGTCTGAACTGACTATACGAGATTTCTTTATGTGGGGATTTTGTTTGATTGAAAAGATGAAAAAGGAAAATCATCACAAGAAAGATAACCAGCCATAGCCCCATATTTTTGTATATATTGTTCAACAAAAACTCCGATCCCAATGTTTATCAAAAGGTTTGTCGGATGCGCATCACCTTTGAATTGGGCAAACATCAACTCTACTCATAGTGTTAAAATGGGATATTGTAGCCTGATTGTCAAGCTTTGAACCCTGTCGACATTTTGACGCTAACTAAACGGAACAAATTATGGCACAAGAAAAACTCCAACTTCGAATACGTAACTCAGGCGCTGGTTCTCGAAGATTAGCAGAGCAACTTGTTCGGGAAGGCCGAGTTACAGTGAATGGTCAAATCATTCAGGATCCTGCTTTCATGGTAGATCCACAGGCTGACTACATCAAGGTTGATGGTAAGTTGTTAAAGCAGGTGGGGTCCTCCCAACTCATATTTATCTTTAATAAACCTCGAAATATCGTTTCAACCATGAAGGATCCTCAAGAGAGACCTTGCCTGGGAGATGTAATTCGCAAGATCAAGGATCCTGTCTTCCCCGTGGGGCGGCTCGATTTTGACGCTGAGGGGATAATGATTCTGACAAATGACGGCCAGTTGGCCCAGGCATTGACTCACCCCTCGAACAGAATTCCTAGAACCTATTTGGTCAAGGTCCGGGGAGTACCGGATGAGAAATCACTCAAAATGATTAGAAAAGGTATGCGTCTCAGCGATGGTGAGCGCGTTGGAGACATCAGTTGCACTTTTTTACGCGCTCAAGACACTACATCATGGCTTAAAGTAGTCTTGTTCGAGGGCAAGAGAAACGAAATCAAGAGAATATTCTTCAGAATTAATTATCCGGTTAGAAAACTTAGAAGAATCAGCTTTGGTCCTATCGAACTTGGTGGCCTCGAAACGGGGGCCTGGCGGCTTGCAACTGTCCAGGAAGTACGAAAATTGACTGCGTTGGTGGACAAAACG
>DYRE01000110.1 GCA_020718965.1 Desulfomonile tiedjei | reverse complement strand
CCACATTAACGATTACGGATGATCGTCCGGAATAATATTTCCCGAGGCCGCGATCGCACTGCTGGACAGGAAAGGAAATGGTGGTGGCTTCGTTAAGAGAAGGTATTCCCACTACGATTTCGGCGCTCGTAATTCTCTGGGGATTATCTTCCTCAAATTTCATTTTGTGTCCTTGTATTATAATTGAATTCTGAACCTGATATATTATGTAATTCTAGCACAAAAGCGCTAGCTGTCAAAATAAGAGCCAGGATATTAGAAAAAATTTAGTCCCCTATCTCATGACATCGACCATAGATAAACCAACTAAAGACTTTAAAGGAACAGAAGAAATTGGACTATCTAAAATTAAAATCTGTGATCGAAGGAATGCTTTTCTGCAGCCCCGATCCATTGAGTCTTGATTCCATAAGAAAGGCGATTCCAGAGGCTTCGAGGGATGGGATCAAAAAAATAGTGGATGAATTGGAACTTGAATACATGGAGAGGGATCGAGGTTTTAATCTAATAAGAGTCCAAGGTGGATATCAGTTTCGTTCTCTACCGGAGATTGCCCCGTGGATTCAGGTTCTCAGGGATTTGAAGCCCTGGAGATTCAGTCGAGCCACTCTCGAAACACTTGCCATCGTAGCTTACAAACAACCCGTGACCAAAAATAAAATCGAGCAAATAAGAGGCGTTGAAAGCTCCAGTCCGGTGAAAAATCTTATCGAAAGGGAGTTGATCGCAGTCATAGGCAGAGAGGAGCTTCCGGGAAGGCCTTTGTTATACGGTACTACGAAAATGTTTCTGCGCATATTTGGAATAAATGAGTTGGGGGATCTGCCTAAATTGCCCGAAATAGAAGAATTGGACATCTAGTCGCTGCTTCCAGTAAACACAACTCGACTTAGGCAGCGCCATATTTCAACGCAGCCTTCTCTATGGCTTTAATTTGATCACGAATCTCCGCAGCTTTCTCAAACTCAAGATTCTTGGCGGCTGCGAACATCTCCTTGTTGAGTTTTTTCATTAAAGAGGGGATTTTCTTGGGAGGAATTTCCAGCGTAGTTTCATCCGAGGGAGTCTCGACTGTTACATAGTCTCGTTCGGAGAGAGATGACAGGATGTCCCCAATATTTTTCTGGATGGTCTCTGGCGTGATATTATTCTCTCTGTTGAATTCTAGCTGAATAATACGCCTTCTGCTAGTTTCTTCGACAGTTTTCCTCATTGATTCGGTAATACGATCAGCATAAAGAATAACAACCCCATCAACATTTCTGGCTGCTCGCCCTGCCGTCTGAATCAGGGATCGTTCAGATCTCAGAAAACCTTCTTTGTCGGCGTCCAGTATTGCCACAAGAGCGACTTCAGGTATGTCCAGGCCCTCCCTTAAAAGATTGATACCTACTAATACGTCGAATTTTCCCAACCGAAGGTCCCGAATTATTTCCATTCTCTCTATGGTGTGAATCTCGGAATGCAGATACTGAATTTGAATTCCCAAACCGGAGTAATAGTCTGTAAGGTCCTCAGCCATCTTTTTTGTAAGAGTTGTAACCAGGACTCTGTGATTTTTTTCTACTCTTTTTCGAATCTCATGAAGCAGGTCATCAACCTGGTCTGATGCGGGCCGAATTTCTATGGCCGGATCGGTCAGACCCGTTGGCCTTATGATTTGTTCCACCACCTGAGCCTGCGCTTTTAGCAATTCTTGGGGTCCAGGCGTGGCGGAGACATATATAGCCTGATTCAGAAGCAGTTCAAATTCATCGAAGGTCAAAGGTCTATTGTCCAATGCGCTCGGTAACCTGAAACCATATTCTACAAGTGTTTGCTTCCTGGATCTGTCGCCTCTATACATGCCTCTCAACTGGGGCAAACTTACGTGAGATTCATCAATTAGGAATAACGAATCTTTGGGAAAATATT
Organism: Desulfomonile tiedjei; assembly: GCA_020718965.1. Lineage (GTDB taxonomy): Bacteria > Desulfobacterota > Desulfomonilia > Desulfomonilales > Desulfomonilaceae > CAJBEZ01. The sequence continues at coordinate 5,140 of DYRE01000110.1, read as the reverse complement.
CGAGCAGGGTAGGGGGCGGCTGACCTTCGCTTCGTCCTGTCAAATATCGGGAATAATTTTCTATGCCATTGCAATAACCCATTTCCTTGAGCATTTCGACGTCGAACCTCGTGCGCTCTTCGATTCGCTGAGCTTCTATAAATTTTCCCACGGATCTGAAGAACTCGACACGCTCCTTCATTTCTTCAAGAATTTTGTCCACCGATTCGACTAGCCTAGATTTTTCAGTGACATAATGACTGGCTGGATATATTGCGACTCTGTCGAGACGACGCAAGACCTTTCCTCTCAGTGGATCAATTTCCGAGATGTTTTCAACCAAGTCCCCAAAAAACTCTATCCTGATTGCAATGTCTTCTTCATAGGCTGGAAAAACCTCAATGATGTCCCCTCGGACCCTAAAGACGCCTCTGTGAAAATCAATGTCGTTTCGGGAATACTGGATTTCTATCAATTTCTTGAGAATTTCATCCCGATCTGTTTCTTCAGTTTTAATTAAATGCACGAGCATATTCTGATATGCTTCCGGTGAGCCCAAACCATAGATGCAGGATACTGAAGCGACAATTATCACATCTTTCCTTTCAAGAAGTGAACGAGTGGCAGAGTGCCTCATCTTATCTATGGTCTCATTAATGCTCGAATCTTTCTCAATAAATGTGTCTGACTGGGGTATGTATGCCTCAGGCTGATAATAATCATAATAGGAGACAAAGTATTCAACGGCGTTATGCGGAAAAAGCTCCTTGAATTCATTGAACAATTGAGCGGCTAGTGTCTTGTTGGGCGCCAAAACCAGTGACGTTTTTCCTGTTTGGGCTATCACGTTGGCCATGGTGAAGGTTTTGCCGGACCCGGTAACGCCAAGGAGAACCTGGTGTTGAATCCCGGCGCGGACACCGGCTACCAGGGTTTCAATAGCCTTGGGTTGATCACCCTGTGCCTTGAAGTCCGATACTAACTCGAAGACGCTCATTGTTTATGATCTCTTAAGGAAATTGGATCGTCATTGAAGAGTTGGCTTGAGTATGCGTAAGGATTTGTGAATCTCCCAAATTATTGGTTCCAGGTTTTTGAACCCCTCTTGCTTGTCCGAGATAATTAACTGGAGAAACGAGGTTTCAGACGCGTAATACTGGCACAACTGGATTAGCCTGATACCACGTTTGTCTGTAAAAGCATAACTCAGATAAGCCTGCGCTCCTTCTATGTCAGAGGACTTGCCCTCTTTCAAAATTTCAAGATCTCGTGTCTCCAGCTTGAGATTCTTCTTAAATGCCTCCAGAAAACCGGCCGCATTAGGTGGCCCTTTCTTGATACGTTTTTCAATTGCTATGCTAATCCTAAACGTGGCGCCCGGATGGAAGATAAGCGTCTCATTTGGATTAGAGTCCTGGACCTTCATGGTGGAGGGATATTTGAGAGAATATCTACCTAACGGATCCTTGTAAACCTTGAAAGCCTCTGGAGATGACGCCAGAATTTCGGAAGAGCAGATCAGCAAAGTTGTGCAAATAAGAAATATAATGAGTTTTGTGGATTCGGTGTTCATAATTTCTTGAGACGTTTTCTCCCGTCTGTGGGCCAAACGTTAGATTCAAACTCTAATTATAAATGACTAGTTCATCTTGCTGGGACGTCGGCCCTAGAATTACCGAGTTCCCGCTCTATGGAACGAATCGTTTCTATAATAATCTTTTCAAAAGCCTTGGAAACTGTAGTCTGGAACCAGGTCCCTTCTTGGGATTCATGGAATTTTATCAAAGCTTCTAGTTCAGCATTGCTCAACGATCTAAATGTGTTGGAGAAGCAATTCAGGGTGATCTCCCTCAATGAAGCGTAATCATTTTCAAAGGATTTTTCCAATAGCTTCAGTCGAGCGTCAACATAGCCTTCTGGGACAGAGGGTTGCTTACAGGCGGTGATCCCTATCAACCTAACGATTAATCTTCTGAAAATGATGTTGTTTCTGTCCGTGTTAAGTCCATCAATCAGGCGTTCCAGAAGCATGAGTCTGTTGCTATCGAGGCTGGCCGTAAATCTTCTGCCCTCTCTGATTGTTTTTATGGCGTATGGCGACAGCGCTTCGCTCTGAAGGTGGCCGATCCTTCGACCGAGACCGGATTGATAAAACTGTAAAACCTGCTTCAGGTTTTCCTTATCAATATTTTTGGAGAAGGTTTCCTGAACAATTTCGAGGAGGCTTTCAGATGTAACCTTATCTTTGATTCTGGAGTAAAAACGCGAACGTTCTTGATTATCGGAGAACATGTCGGCCGGAATAGTCATAACAAAAGCGGCCGGCATACTCTGAATTTGCCCACGGAGGCCTGAGATCCTGATGGCTTTTTCTAAATCCGGATCTTTTATTTCGGCTCCCGACAAAATGGCCCAGGAAGGAAACAAGATCGAACTAACTATGATCACAGCAACTTTTAGAGCCATCCGCGATTTCATTAGATTCCGAATCCTCTAAATGCTGTGAAACTCATTAGGAATTTCCATAAGTTGCCCATCGCCTCCCACTGCTACAAGCGTTACATTTGCAGTCACGAGATAATCTTTGGGCAAGCCTTTCCTGATGATAATCTGCTTTACGACAATCCGGAATGATGTGGTTTTGTCGATCCATGTTCTGATTGTAAGAAGATCCCCGAGTTTTGCCGGAGAATGGTAAGCTATTTCAATTTTGTGGACCATGAAAAGACAACCACGTTGGTGATACTCAACAATACTTGTTCCCAAACGATTCGAGACGTATGCGGAACGGGCGCGTTCAAGGAATCTCAGATAATTTGCATGATACACTACACCCATACAATCAGTGTCTTCATAGTAGACCGTGCACTCGAAAAGACTTTCCCTCGTAGTGTGTGAAGGGAAAACATTTTGATTAACCAAGTTATCTCCTAATAAATTCCGGCAAAGCTCTTAAGTAAATGATAGCGACTCTAACACCAATTCGACTCTGAACAGTGAACTCTGGAAACAATAACACGTCCTAGACCCTTTACAGTGAGCGAGGTTATGTCTCTTCCCCGAAATTGGATTTTTTAATCGTCCTGGTCAGTTCAATCAACGGTCCATCAAGTTTCTTGATCGAAGCGTTGAAAGCCTTTAGGAATTTCCACCACGCCAACAGTGGGCCAACATTTTCCGGAAGCCTGTGTAATCTGTTTTTCCAGTTTTTTATGACCGAACTATCCGGAAGTGGTGGGGAATTTACCCCATCGGACACAACCCGTATCACCCCAAAAGGGGAACCAATTGAAGCCGCTCCTACTCCAATAGCGTGACTCTCCATGTCCACGGCCTCGGCGCCGCATCGTAATTTCAGCTTTTCTCTCTCGGATTTTAAGAATACAGCTTTGTCAGAAGTTACTATTGGAGCGACACGGTATCTTAAACCTAATCTGGAACATGCGGACTCCGAGGCTGCCAAGAGTCGATCCGAGCATTTCACTCTTGCGCTCGGATCTCCAGAATAAATAGTTTCACTTGCGAGCACAATATCGCCCGGCACGAGTTCTTGGGTCAACGCCCCGCAGGTTCCGACACTCAGTATGTGTTGGGGCTTGGAATTCAAGCTTCTGCAGGCTTCCAACGCTTTCTGGAAACCAATTCCACTTCGGATAACGAGAAATGTGTCGCCCTCAAAAAAAACCGCTCGGTGAGTAGCGTGACCAACTTTCCAGCGTTTTTTAATCTCGACACGTTTTAAAAAGCGATGGGATTCTATTCCCATCGCAAACACAAAACAAAATGTATATTTTTCTTTGTTCATTTAATCTGTAGAAGTATAAGTTAATCAAATTTTATAAGGTAAAGTCATCAAATGTCCAGTCTTAATCTCGACGGAATTGACAAAGGTATTCTTACTGCGCTTCAGGGTGATCTGTATGGAACCTCAGAGCCTTACGCGTTAATCGGAAAAGAGCTCAATGTGCCGGAAGAGGAAGTTATCATGCGGATTAAACAGATGCTGAATTCAGGGATAATTCGTAGAATTGGAGCCATGATAAGACATATCGAGGCAGGGATTAACTTCAACGGGATGGTTGTGTGGAAAGTAGCGCCCGATCGGATCGAGGAGATTGGAGAAATCTTCGCCAATATTCCACAGGTCACTCATTGTTACGAACGTCCTCCATTTGGGGCTATGGGAGGAAATCTTTTTACTATGATACATTCCCCTTCGAAAGAAGAGTGCATGAGAACAGTCACCAGGATGGCGAAACAAGTCGGCCTCGAAAAATATGAAATTCTGTTCAGCGAGAAAGAACTGAAAAAAGTTAGCATGACTTACTTTGACGATTGATTTGACTTTTGCACAACATATGTCAACCGGAGAATTGTCCATGATAAGCAACCAGATTTCAGAAGAACTATACTCGAAGGCGGTTCGTTACATTCCCGGGGGAGTAAATTCTCCAGTCAGAGCCTTCCGATCAGTAGGATTGACACCTCATTTTGTTAAATCGGGGTACGGGAGTCACATTGTAGATGAAGACGGGAACAACTTTATTGATTATGTTTGTTCCTGGGGCCCCCTCATATTGGGGCACGCTAACCCTGAAGTTCTGGACGCCCTTTCAAGGACAATGCGCGACGGAACATCGTTTGGGGCCCCAACTAGGCTTGAGATCGATCTAGCCGAACTGATAGCTGAGCTTGTTCCTTCTATTGAAATGGTCCGGCTGGTAAGTTCAGGCACAGAAGCTACCATGAGCGCCATTCGTCTGGCTCGAGGATATACAGGCCGAGAAAAAATAATAAAGTTTTCAGGTTGTTATCATGGCCATAGTGATGGTCTTTTGGCGAAGGCGGGGTCCGGCGCCGCCACCTTCTCGATCCCTGATTCTCTGGGAGCGCCAAAGTCATTGGTCGAGCAAACGATTGTCATTCCATACAACGACTTAGAAGGAGTCAAAGAGTGTTTTGAATCCATGTCGACCGAGATCGCTGCAGTTATTGTAGAACCGATTGCCGGAAACATGGGCGTAGTAAAGCCGGCGGCCGGGTTTCTTGAGGGACTTCGGGATATTAGTACAAGTCATGGCGCCTTGCTGATTTTTGATGAAGTCATAAGTGGTTTCAGAGTCGCTTTGGGTGGCGCTCAGGAGCTTTATGGAGTAACGCC
>DYRE01000002.1:18000-24999 GCA_020718965.1 Desulfomonile tiedjei | reverse complement strand
GAGTTTCTTGATAGATTCTGTAGAAGGCGACGCTTCCGACGAAAGCGCAACGATCTTATCTCCGGACACTATTGCTGGACCCAGTGTGATAAGTGACAGTAGCGCCACACCTACACAAATAAAGATTATGTGAAGAACATTTAGCTTACTTTTCATTTGGATTTCCATCGCTGTATACGTTCACAACCCGGGTGAGGGAACTCCACGCGTGACGTTGGAATACCGTGTGAACTCTCCCAACTCGATTGGAATTATAATTTTGAGAAGAAGCGTTAAGACTAGAGCCCCGATCGACCATATACCCATTGCTACTAATATTTCTATTGAGGTTGGCGCATATTCCCATACTTCGCCAAGTGGAGCGGGGATGAAGCCGGGGATTATCAGTCCCATACCTTTTTCGATCCAGATGCCCGTGATAATGAGAACACAGCCTATGTTCAGAGTTATGTAACGTTTTCGCGTGTACGGAATCAGGAAGATTATAAACGCCGTAACATTGAAGGCAAATGCCGTCCAAATCCACGGGATCAGTCTTCCTTTTCCCTGTAACCCTACGTAAAGGTATTCCATCGGAGACAGATGGTGGGTGTCGGAATAAAGTTCCTTGAAAAATTCAGCGCCAAGCAGAAAAAGATTAATAGCCATTGCAACTGCAATCATCTCGGCAATTTTGAAGAGGGCCTCGTCCTTAACATGAAATCCTGTGTAACGACGAACCAACTGAAATAGTAATATTATAAGAGCGGGGCCTGAGCAGAAGGCGGACGCCAGAAACCTGGGAGCAAGGATAGATGCGTTCCAGAATGGCCTTGCCGCAAGGCCATTGTATATAAACGCTGTAGTTGTATGAATGCTAACCGCCCAGGGAATGGAAAGCAAAATGAAGGGAAGGATGAATGACATATTTGGCTGTTTGTTGTTATAGGCCCTGTATATGATGTAGCCAGGAATAAAAATATTCAGAAAAAGATAGCCATTTAAGACAACAATATCCCACCCCAGTAACGAACTCGGAAGGTTGAGAATTCCAAGCCCTGGAATCAGATGCCAAGCCCTGTCCGGACGACCCAAATCAGCGGTGACAAACATCAGGCACATCAACAGAGCGCTTACCGCCAAAGCTTCTCCAATTATTACTATCTCTTTTATGGGTCCAAAATCATATACATAGGCCGGAATTATCAGTAGAACAGCGGCAGCGGCGACTCCTACCAGGAAGGTGAAATTGCCTATGTAGAATCCCCAGGAAACGTAACTCGTCATGCCGGTTGCGATTAGCCCAACCTCAAGCTGCCTAACGTAAGCTCCTATCCCAACAGCAATCATTACAAGCAGAAACACAACCCACACATAATATAGTGGCGGTCCTTTTATTATCCTCTGCGCGGCCCCTACTAGAAATTGACGCATGACGCCCTCTCAAAATCCTAAATCGAGAAAAAATAATAGAACTTGGGCTGTGTATTTAGTTCCGATTTAAGCCGGAAAACTCTTTTAGTCTGAATGATTCTACTTATTTCGCTGTTAGGGTCCAATAGATTTCCAAATTTACGAGCCCCTACGGGACAGGCTTCAACACAGGCTGGATAGCGTCCCTTTCTAACCCTTTGAATACAAAATGTGCATTTCTCAACTACATTTCTCATTCTGGGCCGGTTACCCAGATAGTGGGTATTCACATTTATCTTATCCGGAGGAATGACTGGGTCAGCGAAGTTAAACCATCTTCCCATGTAAGGACAGGCGGCCATGCAATAGCGGCATCCGATGCACCAGTTATAGTCGATGACAACTATTCCATCAGGTTCCGTCCACGTGGCCTGAACAGGACAAACCTTGGTGCATGGAGGATTCTCGCAGTGCTGGCATTGAACCGGCAAGTAATAATATCCTTTTTCCGGAACTTCTTCGGGATCATAGTAGATAGTGGAATGCTCAAGGTCCATATCCCCATCTTTGAACCTAAGAACTCGAATATACTGAATCTGAGGGTCCCGTGATTGGTTGTTCTCTTCAACGCATGCGTAGACGCACTTCCGGCAGCCTATACATCTCTGGATGTCAAGGGCATACCCATAAAATGTGCCATCGATAGGACCCTCTGCGTCGACCACAAAGTCTTTTCCATATTTCTGTTTGTATTCAGCTTGAAGCCGCTCAACCGTTTGCTCAATCTCTTCTTTGGTCATCCTGCGAAAATTATTCTGAAAAAACTCTTGCCAGGAACAAGATCCCAGCGCCATTGCTGCCAACATCCCCACAGTCCCTTGCACAAATCCCCGGCGATTGATCAATTCGCTTCCTTCTGTACTATCCTGAGAAGGCTCAGGATCGGAGGAAACTTTTAGTTCACTGATTGGATCTGGGGCTTTGATTTTCTCTTCACTCATCACTAGTTCACCATCGTTTTGGTTGAGCAGAATCTTTAGGCGTCCAGGGTTTTTCAGGTGGAGGCATTGGGGCCATGGGCTTGAAACGGGGCGAGTGAGGATCATGGCAAGTCACGCACAGATAATAGTTTTTTACCCCATTCCATGACCCGGTTCTTTTGCCATGAATGCCATATTTCCAATCCCTGTATTTTGTCCCATGGCATTTACCGCAGAGCAAGTATGAGCGTTCAAAATCTATCGCCTTTCCATCACTCAATGGCAGCAAAAAGTTGCGGTTGTCAGGACTGTGGCAATCGAGGCACCATAATCTAACGCCACCGTGATTAAGTTTGATGTTCGTATGCGCCAGAAGATCTTCCCTTCGCTTAAAATTGACCGGGAAATCTTTTTCAGGTCCGTGACATGCCCTACACGGTGAAATTGTCTTAGACAGGGGCTTCAGAGGCACAGGGAATTCCTGCTCAGAGGAATCCTGAATTTTCTCTGAGGGTTCCTCTGAGTCAAGATGGGACTGAGCCATGCACTCGCCTGTCCCATATATCTGGATTCCCTGAAACAAGACCGCTACGGTGAACACTACCAGGCATATCACAGTTTTATTTGTCATCATGTTCGCCTTAAAAAGATGGCCAACTAGTTTTTTGACTATTTTGCTTCTTTTCCGCCATATCTCTGTTGGTAAAACTGTTCAAGTTTCTGAAGATCTTCCTTGCTCATCCCTTCTTTGTACCATTTGTGCATTGGGTTTTTTAGAACATACTCGTTCAAGATTGGGGCCGCGGCGTCCTTGCCGCCCATTATCTTTTCAACTTCAGGAATGAAGTATAAATAAAAATGCTTTGAAACTTCATAAAGTCCGTGCCACCAAGTATAGTCCGGTCCCATCATTGCTGCGCCATGCCTGGCTCTTCTTCCCTCATGATGCCACAATTCATAATATGTCCAGTCCAGCTTGTCGTCAAAATCAGCCTTGGATATTTTTCCCAGATCCATAAGTTTATTGCGAACATTTGTGGCGGGGATAGCAAACTTATTGTTGTAAAGATCCACAAGATCATCAAACTGTGTATAGAATGAATTCACCATGAGGTCGCCGTGACATTGACGGCAAACATCCTGCATACGTTCGCGTTTGGCTTTCCATTCGGTAAGTTTTTTGGAAACAGGGGGTCTCAACGTCCAGGAAATTCTTGCGCCTACTTCATGCGTGGCTTGCTGGTTGGGCGTTGCGCTCATGTGGCATGTCGCACACGTTGCGGCATCCTGATAATCAACTCCAACAACCCATTCGTCTCGATCCATATTTAGCTTGTCCCTGAAAGCCTGGTAGAGAATCCCGTGTTTTGATTCTTCATAAACCTCTTTCTGGGGATGATCAGGACCTAAATGACATTTGCCGCATGCATCCGGACGTCTGGCCTGTTCCTTTGAAAATCGATGACGGGTATGACAAGCGGCGCAACTGCCTTTGCTTCCATCAGGGTTAATTCTACCTATACCGGTGTTTGGCCAGGTAGACGGGTCCAACTTGCCATCGGAGAGTACCTTTACATTGGACCCATGGCATTGGCGGCAGCCATTGGCTACCGCAGCGGGTCCACCAACAACGGAGCCAAGGTAATTGTCCAGAGAATTCAGGATGTCAGCAGCTTTTGCATGGTGGGATCCCTGTTGTTGTTCAAATTGCTCCTTGTGGCAACGGGAACAGTCCTTAGGACTAACTATGGTGGCTATCCAGAAACCACGGTGATCGACACCGTCAGGGTCCCCCGGTTTCTGATCAACCTTTTTTTCGGCTCTGTGGCAATCGTAACAGTTTACTCCTTGCTGCCCCATCCTTCCCAATTTCCACATCTTGTAAAGGCCAGGGGTTTTCAACTCGTGGCATTTTATGCAGACTTGGCCTTCCGGAGCTCCATAAAGCTTTGGATCAACCTTCACAGCCCCGTGACTTAAGTTGCATAACATAAAAACCGAAATTGCGACCAGGATGAGGACTCTTCTCATAATTTCGACTCCCTGTCTCGGTAATGTTTGCGGCGAAAAGCTCTTTTTTGACTGACTGGCCCTTGCAGGAAAGCCCCTGTTAACAATACACAAGACGTCCCTGCCTCTTACGAAAGCCTCACTTTTTCTCCATTTTTATTATGACTAAGATTTAGGTAAAGGTGTTGTAAAAGTATGTAAAGAAGATGTAAATTTGTTAGCGCTTCGTTCCAGTGGAACCTCTTAAAGACTTCAGGTACTGACCAGTTGAAATACTTGGGTCAAGAACGTAACATCTCTCTCATGTTAGTCATGCTAATATGACTTCGCTGGGTGTAATAGGGTGACAAACCGTTTCTGGTCTTTTTCCTGGCTAAATTTGTCGCTGAAGTTTCTGGTGGTGACTTCGGCCGCAATCGGGATTGTTTTCACGTGTTTGTTTTTCTGGCTTTGGAAAAACCAGGAAGATCAGATAATGGAGCAGGTGCGAAGACAGGCCACAATTCTTTATAATCAGATTGCGGTCACTAGACAGTGGGTGGCTGAGCATGAATCGCTTTTACGTGAAAAACGTGATGGTGTTAAATCAAACCCGTTTTTACATGATCCGGACCTGAAGTTACCTGATGGAACTATATTTACGAAGATAACCCCTTCCATAGTAACAACCGAACTGTCAGACCGCGCATCCCGAAATGGACTCTATTACTTCAAACTGACAAGCGTTAACTACCTCAATCCGAAGAATGCGCCCGATGAACTGGAAAGTCAGGCTATTGACACTTTCCAGAAGTCTGATGAAAAAGAAATCTTTCGGGTGGAATATGACGGCTTTAAGCCCATTCTCAGATACATAGCCCCCGTTTATGTTACGGAAGAATGTTTGAGCTGTCATTCAGGACAAGGCTACAGCCCAGGAGAAATCGGTGGTTGCTTGTCTATTTTCATACCGATGGATGAAGCCAGAAAAGCTGTTCAAAAAAGTGGAGCTGTACTTTTCATAGGCACTCTCGGTTTTGGAGCGATCCTGATCGGACTGCTGTTTGTTTCAACAAGGTCCCTACTATTCAGAAGGATAAAGGAGATCAGGTCTTCTATAGACAGGATTCATCTGGACAAGGACGGCCACGGTCTCACGAAGACAGGAGACGAACTCAAAGAAATCTCCGACTTCTGTTATTTGATTGACGAAAAGCTGAAAGAAGAACATAGCCAACTGGAAAAAAGGATACGGGAAGCGACAAAGGATTTCTATCAGACCAAGGAAAATCTGGAAAAGGCGAACAGAGAACTCGAGCAATTAAATACAGCAAAATCTGACTTTTTCTCGGACATTTCCCATGAATTCAGGACTCCCCTGACAAATATCAAGGGAGCTGTCGACATACTTGAAAGGATCTCCATAAACGATCCCAAATATCTGAACATAATAAAACGCAATTCTGATCACCTGATAAAACTGGTGGTGGATCTGCTTGATTATTCACGCATTGAATCCGGTCATCTTGAACTGAGATTTGAGAATACATCCCTAAGACAATTGGTGGAAGATTCCATTATCGCAGTTGAGGCCGAAGCCCAGAAAAAATCAGTCAAATTCTCGGTTGATGTGGAAGAACTGATTCTCAATGTTGACAGGGATAGAATCTATCAGGTTCTTACAAATCTCTTTTCAAATGCGATAAGGTATTCTCCGTTCTATGGATCAATCCAGGTTAAGGCGGGACCACTGGATGAATCTCTGGCGATTATTTCAGTAAATGATGAAGGGCCGGGAATTGAGGAAAAATACAGAGAAGCTATCTTTCGGAAATTCTACCAAGCCCCTATTCCCAAGGATTCCTTCGCAAGAAAGGGTTCATCAGGAATTGGATTGGCTATATGCAGGGCGTTAATTACAGCTCATCACGGAAGAATCTGGGTTGAAAGCCGAATCGGTTCAGGCAGCAAATTCTTTTTCACTGTTCCTCGAGAATTGGAAAACCATGCAAAACCAAATTCTGATAGTTGACGATGACCCTGACATTCAGGTTATTCTAAAAGATAATCTTGAGCTTGATGGCTATTTTGTCCTAGTCGCTTCTTCAGGTCGTGAAACATTGCAACTGCTTGATAAATCAGGGCAAGTTGAATTGATAATCCTTGATCTTTCTCTTCCTGATGTCGATGGAATAAAAGTCTGCGAGACCATCAGAAAGTTTTCCGACGTGCCAATCATCATGTTAACGGCCAGAGACGGAATTGCTGACAAGGTTTTGGGACTGGAGTGCGGCGCTGATGATTATTTGGTAAAGCCTTTTGACTATCTTGAGCTTTCCGCCCGAATCAAGGCGTGCCTCCGGCGACATTCCGTTAGTAAAATACCTTCCAGTGAAATAATCCACTTTGCGAATATAGAGATTGATACGAAGAAAAAAATAGTTCTCAAAAATGGATCAAAGATCAATCTTACTGTTAAGGAGTTTGGTTTACTGCTATTTTTTGTGCGGAATCTTGGAAAAGCAGTGACAAGGGACGAAATTCGTAATGCCTTGTGGAAAACAAGTGACCTCTACACCGGTAGTCGGACTATAGACGTACACGTCCAGCATCTCAGGGCTAAAGTTGAAGACAACCC
>DYRE01000002.1:0-17900 GCA_020718965.1 Desulfomonile tiedjei | reverse complement strand
GTGGTGTCCGGAAAGACTTCCCTCACTGGAGCGCCTGTTCCATTTGGAGGTCTAATACTCGATGTGAAGAATCTGGATCGTGTGAACCCGGAAAACCCTTGTAGAGTTGGGCCTGGGATCATCCTGGCGAAATACAGGCAGTTTGTCGATTCTCTTGGACTCTTTTTTCCTCCTGATCCTACCTCGGAAGATTCCTGCACACTGGGAGGAAACGTAGCCTGCAACGCCTCTGGACCTTTGAGTTACCTTTATGGCCCCACTCGTGATTACATTGAGGGCTTGAGAATAGTTCTTCCAACAGGACTTGCGCTGAACCTTGAACGAAACACCATCAGGGCAGAGAATGGTTTCTTTAGAATTCCGAGACTTCTGCTGGAACCTAGCCCATCAAAAGATCTACTGATCCCTGCCCCAACATGGAAGACGTTACCGTGGAAATTTCTGAAGAATTCTGGGGGGTTTTATTCAGACAGTCTTATGGACTTACTGGACTTGTTTATAGGATCTGAGGGAATTTTAGGTGTTTTCTCCGAGATCACCACAAGGCTTCTGAAAAAAAGGAGGCCTTTTTTCTCTATTGTTATTTATCTTCCTGATCGACAAAACACCGTTCAATTTGTGAACCTGTTGAATTCTTTAAGAGACTTGAATTCAACATTTCCAGAGGATTTCTATCATGAAAATTTAGTGGATTCTAGCGGGGCCAATTCTAGTTTCAGTGAATTGGATTGCTCTGAATTCGGTTTGGTTGTACCTTCATGTATGGAGTGGTTTGGGAAATCCACATCGGCTCTATTACCCGAATCACAAGGTAACTATCTTTCAAAATTCTATGGGGCGCTTTTTGTTGAACAGGAATACGATGACATGGAACAAATGCTTGAGAGCGCGTCCCAGTGGGCAAAGTTAATAGAGAATTTCAATCTGCACAAGATCGGGGTGGTAAATCCAATTACGACGCAGGTTGCCCTTGACAGTCAACAGTCAAGATCTCTGAGAAATCTCCGACGGTCTATCCCGGAGAAACTTAATGAGAATATACATCCGGGATTTTCAAAAATAGGCTCAGACTTTTCCGTCCCAGCTCAAAATCTTGAACAACTGTTAGAAATGTATGACGATGAACTCCCCAAGAATTCATCTTATGTTTTTGGGCACATCGGAAATAGTCACCTGCACGCTAACATCCTTCCACAAAACGGAGTGGAACTGGAAACGGCGCACCAGATCATGCTGAAGATGATGGAGCGCATCATATCAATTGGCGGGAGCATATCTGGCGAACACGGCATCGGTAAGATCAAGAACAGGCATTTTGAAAAGACTGTCGACGAGAATACATTGAAGCAAATGATAAGCATTAAGATAGCCATGGATCCCAACAACATTTTGAACAGACACACATTGCTCAAGTAGTTTAATCAGCGTGTCGAGCGAATCTGTTCTCTGACCAGAGCGGAAAATGTAAAAGAGCTGGAGGACTTCTATGACTCAAAGTCTACTGATAGTAAACACGGGGAACGGCAAAGGAAAGACAACCGCCGCTCTGGGGCAGGCATTTAGGGCTGTTGGACATGGATTCAGGGTTTGTTTTCTTCAGTTCCTGAAAGGATCCTGGAAGTACGGCGAACTGGAAGCTGCCAAAAGATTTGAGGACCTGATGGAAATACGTGCCCTCGGCAAAGGATTTACCTGGAAATCCGAAGACTTGAACGAAGATATCCAGTCGGCCAGAGATGCGTGGGATTTAGCGAAAGAAATTATCGCTTCAGGAAAATTCAAGATGGTTGTGCTCGATGAACTGACATATCTCATAACTTACGGAATGGTCCCGGAGGAGGATATCCTCAAAACTCTTAGGAACAGACCTCCGGGTTTACATGTAGTTGTTACAGGCAGGGACGCTTCCCCAGGACTCATTGAGCTGGCTGACCTGGTAACCGAGATGAATGAAATTAAGCATCCGTTCCGCAATGGGATTAAGGCCCAAAGAGGAATAGAGTTTTAGTGTCCCTTTCCAAATAGGAACAGGTGTCTTTGAAGCCTCATAATTACATCGACAGTTGAATCTGTACTTGACACAGCCTGGAGCGTCAAACTCCTTAAACATGACTTACTTTCCTATTTTTCAGGTAGGACATCGAATACTTTTTGAGCCAGTGCCAGTTTTCTTGGATCAACAGCAATGGTAATCCTGTCATAACGTTCAGTATAATTTTTCCTTTTTATATAAACATCGACGGCCTTTTCATTCCAGACCGAGCCAAATTCCTCAGCTATAGTGCGAATGGAATTAATCATTGAGTTTTCGTTTACTGTAAATTCTATGGCGTTTTTGCCCGACATTCCTTCGATTCTAATTTTAGGTTTCATTTTGTTATCCTTTTTTCAACTCACAGGAATGCCGTTGGGGATTGGCAAATAATCACTCAAATGATATAATTAGTAAATCATATCAACGGTAACAAAACAAGAAACGCCATGAAATATCTGCTTACGCTCCTCATGACAGTCACAATTCTGCTTAATGGTTGCAGTGCCCTAATGGATGCCAAATACGTGACCAAAGATGGTAAGGAAAGCCCCTTTAAGCCTCCCGTAAATACCCATGAACCTATTCAGCCCCCATCTTTCCGTGATTAAAATGTTCCTATCTTGATATCTATTGACTAATTGTTAAATTTTACCGGAACTGTTCGGATACAAGGAGGCAGAGAAAATTTACCCCTGCCCTTCACAAGTACAGAGCGTCTATGCGGCTGCGGGTGATGACCTGTAATCGCCTTTAAGTTTTAGTAAAGCAGCCCGCTCAATTTGTCTCGCGCGCTCTCTTGTAACTCCGAAATGCTTTCCAAGCTCCTTCAGTGTCTCAGGCTCATCAGAAAGAATCCGCTTTTCTACTATGTACTTTTCTCTGGGGTTTAACCTATCCACAGCCTCCCCAACCCAGCGTTTAAGCATTTCATTTTCCTGGCGCTCAAGAAGTTCCCTCTCCTGATCTGCGTCATCATCTCTCAATGTATCGGCAAAGGAATCCCTTGAACTGTCGCCCAGAAGTTCATCCAGGGATAAATCTCTTGATTTAAGCCTGGCTGCCATGTCAACAACTTCATCTTCCGTTACGTTGATCCTACCAGCGAGTTTCGAAACATCATCCTGGCGTGTATCAACATCAACAGCCTCAGGTAGGTCTCCAATACGGTAAAAAAGTTTTCTCTGAGCCTGGGTGGTCCCCATTTTAACCATAGACCACGACCGTATTATGTGATTCTGGATGTAGGCCTTGATCCACCAGACGGCGTATGAAATCAGTCGATAGCCTTTATCGGGGTCGAACTTTTCAACGGCCTTCATCAAGCCTATGTTCCCTTCCTGAACCAGGTCCATAATCTTGACGCCGTAGTTGCGATATCCAAGCGCAACCTTTACAACGAACCTCAAATTAGATGTTATTAGTTGGTTAACTGCATCATCGTCAGATTTATCGCGGTATATGACGGCGAGCCTGTTTTCGTGCTCACGGCTTAATACTGGGTACCGTTCAATTTCCGTCAGGTAAGTTTTTAGATCCTCTGATTCAGTCCAGTAATTCATCTTGACCTCCCCTGCAATATTGGGTCACGTTAATATGGACGCAATTTACGAGAAAAGGTTTCAGATTGATAACTGTTACTGGTTAAATTTTTTTTATTTATTTTCTCAGGCAGACCGATCCTCATTAGAGTTTTGCGCCTCTGCCGATTCTTCCTCTCCTGAAGCTTCCTCCTGGCGGTCTTCGAACTCCTTGATCCCTATGGCCAAGTCTTCAAGTTTCTGATTAACCATGAAGTTTACGGTGCCCTCGGGATATTCGCCATCCTCATTCCTATCGCCTGCGGGCAAGCCCGTAAGTAATTCTATCCCCTGATCAATGTGGTCCACTTGCCAGATGTGAAATTTTCCGTCTTTGACGGCGTCTACAACTTCAGTGTACAGAGCGAGGTCACCGACGTTGCTTTTCGGGATAATGACACCCTGTTTACCTGTAAATCCCATTGCCTTGCAAACCCTGAAAAAGCCTTCAATTTTCTGGTTTACTCCACCAATCGCCTGGATCTCACCATTCTGGTTCACGCTGCCTGTCACTGCAATTCCCTGATCAATCGGCAACTCTGAAAGCGAACTAAGCAACGCGTAAAGTTCTGTTGAGGACGCTGAATCCCCGTCTACTCCAGAATATGATTGCTCAAACGTGATGCTGGCCGTCAGGTTGAGCGGTTTGTCCTGGGCAAAGCGATGTCTCAAAAACCCGGTTAGGATAAGCACTCCCTTGTCGTAACTCGAACCAGAAAGTTCAGCCTCCTTTTCGATGCTGATAATTCCCGACTTTCCCATGCTCGTTTTGACAGTGATCCGCGATGGTTTGCCAAATGAGATTTCCGGCAGCGAATATACGCTCAGTCCGTTGATCTGTCCGACTTTGGCCCCGTCAGTGTCAATCATGATGATCCCGTCTTCTATATATTCCTGAATCTTGTCTTCATACATGTTGACACGTTCTATCCTGTCGGCGTTGGCCGTCTCCACGTGCTGAAAATTGATGGTATCTGACCCGGCCTCCCGCGCCACAAGGTCCGCTTCTCTCAAAACATCGCCAATTCGCTCTAGCTGGGCTGTAATCTTCTTTTTTCTACCGGCCCATCGGACAGCGAGACGCGCCAGATTTTCAACTCCGCTCGCGTCACAAGGCAGAAGATTTTCCTCAGAAATAATCCTTGCAACGAATCCGATGATCTTTTTCATGTTCTGGTCGGTGTTGTTCATGCTCGTGTCAAAATCGGCCTTGACCTTGAAGATTTTCCGAAAATCCTCGTCATACCAGTGCAGCAGATCATAAACCTCGGCGTCACCAATCATTATCACCTTAAGCTGGATGGGGATCGTCTCAGGTTTAAGAGCGCTGTTGAAAAGCCACCCAAAGGGTTCCGCCTGGATTTCGGTCACCTGGTTTCTCAGATTTCGTTTCAATGTCGGCCAGCTAGCGGGTTCCATGACAAGATCTCTGGAGTTTAGCACAAGGTAGCCACCATTGGCCTTGAGCAGACTTCCACCCTTGATGTGGCGATAGTCCGAATACCAGACGCCGTTTTGCTCGATTATTCGCTCAATCGTCCCAAACAGGTTCCTGTATATTGGCGTTGTCTCTATGACGACCGGGGGCTTCGTGGTTTCCGAGTTGTCAACGAATAGATTCACTTCATAATACTTGAACTGGGAGGGATCAGGAGGCATCAGCATCGGCGGCGCTGCGCCTTCGCCGCTCGATGGAGGCGTAATTATCCTGGGTCGGAATCTGTCCAGATTGGCGACTATATCTGTTTCGACCTCGTCAAAGTAATTCCTGGAGGCATCTGACACGAAATTTTCACGAACCTGCGCCATAGATTCCTTGAGTAGCGGCTCGATCCATTCCTTACTGAGTTTTTCAAGATCTTCCTGAATTGTTTTGTCGATGTTTCTAGCTTCCTTGAAGATTTTTTCCATCTCTGAGGAAAGGCTTTTGTAGGTGTTTTTTATCTTTTCTAGCTCTTCAGCCGAAAACTTGCCTTCTTCCACAAGGGCTTCCAACTGTTCCACCTTCATTGGGTTTCCAACGATTACGGGCGCCAGATCGGGCTTGGTAAACGGCCCTACCTGGACCTGAACCATCATGAAGTTCTGGGAAGTCACTTTGTTCTCAAAATTCTTGAACAGAGCCTTTTGGGCGCCCATGTGGCGGTTGACTATTTCGTTTCTAGCTGTTTGAAATTCTTCACTTTCAAAGATTGCGGGAATTTTCTTCTTCAGGGAATCGATGAGTCCGTTGACTTGCTCACGGAGAGCCTTTCCCTGCCCGGCGGGTAAAACTATCAGCCTCGGGTGGTCCGGATCCTTAAAATTGTTCACATAACACATATCATCGGGCACGGCTCCGCCAACATTGAATTCTTCAAGAAGTTTCCTGACCGTGGCGGTGCGACCGGTCCCGTTGGTGCCTGAAACGTAGATGTTATACCCATGACTCTTCATTGCGAGGCCACGTTTTATCGCCTTGACCGCTCTGTCCTGTCCAACTATTTCCAATACTGTTTCAATTCCCGCAGTGGTTCCTGAAATCAAACCTTCGGGCGGACCTGTCCACGTTAAGTCTTGCGGGTCTAGCCGGAGTTCTTTTTTAAGATCACTCATTGTCTGACGTCCTGTATAATTAATGTGTTACATTCCCTGAATAAAATGTAACGTTATGTGCGGTCTTTTCCTGAAAGATGGACCGGAGAAAATGCGATCAGTCTGCGTCAAATCGATCCAAAAAGCTTCGTGTCAATCAGTTCTACTATGGTATGCGCGATTATTAGGTGCGTTTCCTGGATTCTCGGGGTCGGCGCCCCGTAAACACAAAGATACTGGTCACAGTAATTCTTCATTTCACTGTCCGGGGGTCCCCCTATTCCTATGGTAGCAACGCCAAGTTCACGGGCTTGCCTGAGCGCCCTATTGACGTTTTCAGATCCGCCTGAAGTGCTAATACCAATTGCCGCGTCACCAGCTCGACCAAGGGCCATAATCTGCTTTGCGAAAATATCGTTGAAATCGTAGTCATTGCCGATGGCGGTCAGTATCGACGTGTCGGTGGTCAAGGCTAGGGCTGGAAGAGGCCTGCGCTCAATCCTGTACCGATTCACAAATTCCGCAGCTATGTGCTGGGCGTCCGCTGCGGACCCGCCGTTCCCAAACAGCATAATCTTGTCTCCCCTGCGAATAACATCAACCAGCAGGAGAATGACATCGATTAGATTCTCGACGCCACTAGCAAGAAATGAATCCCTGACACGCGCGCTGTCTTCAAAAATTGCCTTGATATTGTTTTTCAAATTTTTAGACCTTCCCAACGAGTGAATTGATACAATTAGCCTCGATCAAATGAGGATAACGATATCATTTAACGCTTTTCTCCAGCAAAAAGCTGGAACGGAACATCTCGCTGTAATTTGCGTTTGGACAGTCAGCACGTTTAGATAGCCTCTTTCATTTATCATATAATAGAGCGTCATTGCATCAATAATTCCCAAATCTGTTTTGCATGACGGGGAAATCGTTTTGATGAACTTTTGTTCTATCTTTTGAATTGTTTTTATCTTATATCTGAAAGATTAAGGTATCGGCATGACATTTCAGAAAAATGACATAATCGATTATTATGATGACGCCAGGCTCTCCTGCGCCTTAGTGCTGGAGGTCGATGAACGCCGCCTCCATGTGCTCAATGATCAGGGCAAGGAAGCCAATATATCGGCAAGTCGGGCGCTCATAGGAGGCAAGGCCCCTGATTTCCCCGTCGTTTCCTCAAGGGACGAACAAATCCGAAGACTCAAGCAGATGTCTTCCAGACGAGATGAGATAAAATCTACCATAAATCTCAAGGAATTGTGGGAAATAGTTGGACCGGAGACCGATTACATTACCCTGACAGACCTCAGTGAACTGCTTTTTGGCGCCCAGGATGGTTTGGAATCCCGGGCGGGGCTTGTCCGAGCTATTGTCGAGAATCGTTTGTACTTTAAGATCAAGCCTGAGGGAATTGAGGCAATTTCTCCGGAAAAGGTTGAACAGGAGGAATTGCGCCGGAGAAAAGAATTCGAAAGAAGCATTCTCCTGTCAAGATACGCTGACTTCCTGTCAATACTAAAAAACGGTGGAGAGCCCCAAGTGTCGGACATTCCTCCGGGGTTGACGGAATTGCTCGAAGAAGCCGCATTGATGGGAAAGGAGTGGCTTACCCAGAAGAAGGTTCGGGAAATATTTTCACGCGCCGGGATGATCCCCTCCTGGGACCCCTTCAAGGCGCTGGTAAAACTGGGACTCTGGTCTCATGACGAAAACATCAGATTGAAGGCTGAGCAGATTCCCATGGATTTCTCGGCCAAAGCTGAAGCTCTGGCCGAGGCGGCAGCGGCTAAACCCCATGAAGATGGTTCTCAAAGGGAATTATTCGATGAAAACGTTATAACTATAGATTCCGAGACTACCCGTGACATTGATGACGCAATATCCATAGGGTTCTCAGGCGACAAAATCATCATAGGGGTACATATCACTGAAGCGGCCTTGTTCGTGGAACACGACTCGGAACTAGACCTTGAAATTCGCGAAAGGGCCGTGACGATCTATATGCCAGACCTAGTCCTACCCATGATGCCTCCTGTTTTGTCCGAGCATGCGGCAAGCCTGGTCAGGGACGAATGTCGTCCTTGTGTGAGCGCTGTAGCGACCTTTGATTCATCTTTAAATCTTATTGACTATCAACTGGTCCGTTCAATAATCAAAGTCGGCGAAAGGCTTTCATATGAGGAAGCTGACCAGAGAATCATCAACGGTAATTCTTCAGAAGCCCGGATGTTTGAAGTGGCGCGCTCACTACGCGAAAAGAGGCTGGCCGCAGGGGCCATCATTTTCAAGGACCCGGAGTTGCTGGTCAAAGTGGATGGCGATGGTTCAATCGACGTAGTTTTGAGAGAACGTGAATCATGTTCCCAGGTCCTCGTATCCGAACTCATGATTCTGGCAAATTATCTCTTCGCAAAAACGCTGATGGACAAGGAAATCCCTTGCGTCTACCGTAGCCAACCACCGCCTCTTGAAAAGATTCAACTTGGTCATCGTTATGATCCAGTCCTTTCTTACAGGTGCAAAAAAGCGTTGGCTCGGGGTAATCTTAGTCTTTACCCTGAACCACATTCCACTCTTGGGCT
Source organism: Desulfomonile tiedjei (assembly GCA_020718965.1). Lineage (GTDB taxonomy): Bacteria > Desulfobacterota > Desulfomonilia > Desulfomonilales > Desulfomonilaceae > CAJBEZ01. The sequence continues at coordinate 9,132 of DYRE01000002.1, read as the reverse complement.
CAGTGTCTACACGACCGCAACATCACCACTCAGAAGATATACTGACCTTTTGACTCAAAGACAGCTCATCGCCTCCATTGACAGCAGGGTCCGGAGTATTGACGCGGATACTCTTGACCGGCTGCTATCGGACATATCTCACCGACTTGAAAGGTCCACACTGGTTGAAAGAGAGCGTCAGCGTTACTATCTGTTAAAGTATATGGAACATAGAAAAGACGATGAATTTGAAGTCGTCGTCCTGCACCGGTTCCCGAGATTTTACCTTGTACAACTGGAGGCGCTTGGAATAAACACTGTCCTGCATACTCCATCGGGTGTGTCGCTCAGTCCGTATGACAGGGCGGTAGCAAAGGTTGAAAACGTAAATCCGCGAGGTGACAGGCTCACTTTTTCCCTTGTGCGTGTCCTGCCAATTATCTGAGAGCAAAAATCTCTCATTACATTTTCAGGTGTTTGAATTGGCGAATCAAACCAGTCAGATTATTACCAACCTTGGGTCATTCGAGCAAAGACTTCTTGAAGCGAGATGTCGATCACCAAAGAAAGACCTTCCTTCCACGGGTCTGATCACAGCCGCAGTCCTGGTTCCAATATTCGAAAAAAGCGGCGCCCTTCACGTGCTACTTACAAAAAGATCAGAAATGGTTGAACATCACAGGGGAGAAATATCTTTTCCCGGTGGAAAAGTTGACCTGACGGACCCTGATCTAAAACATTGCGCCCTCCGGGAGACATCTGAAGAAGTCGGCATATCGCCGGACGAGGTCAGGCTAATTGCCGAGTTGGATGACTTTTATACCGTGGCGACCCGATTTCACGTGGCGCCTTTTGTCGGAGTGGTTCCTTATCCTTATGAGTATCGTGTTAGTGTTCGCGAGATTGCGGGCCTAGTCACCCCTCCCCTAGATGTTTTTTTTGATCCTTCGAGACGGCGTGAAGACGTTTGGATGGTCAGGGGGGAGCCTATAACAGTGGTGTCCTATCAATGGGATGGGCACAATATCTGGGGAGCTACAGCAAGGATAATGCAACATCTTGTAGAACTGGTCGAATCATAAGGAGAATGAAAATGAACCTGGCTGGCGACTATCCGTATGATTTCAAAAAATGTGTGGAATTTCATGGTCATTTGTGCCCTGGTCTGGCCATAGGGTATTCGGCTGTGAAAGCTGCTGAGGGATTGATGAAGACTAAGGCTTCAGAGGATGAGGAACTTGTATGCCTGGTCGAAAATAATTCATGCGCTGTTGACGCTGTTCAGGTCCTTCTTGGATGCACTTTCGGCAAGGGTAACCTTATATTTAGAGACTGGGGTAAGCAGGTCTTCACATTTTTTGACAGGAATTCCGGCAGAGCTGTCCGAGCTTCCTTCAAGCAGTCAAACCCCGCCAGGGAAGCCCAGCGTGAATTAAGGGAAAAAATCGATTCGGGAACAGCCACAGAAGAGGACAAAAAACAATTCAGGAAATTGAGGGAAGATTATACGAAAAGCCTAATCTCTGAACCCGCCTCTTATTTTGACGTCAAAGAGATTAAAATGGACCCTCCACCTCTTGCTCAGATAGCTGACACCCTCCCGTGCGAAATTTGTGGAGAGCAGACCATGGTTTCCAGGATGGTCCAAAGAGAGGGTTCGATGATCTGTAAGGATTGCGCGAAATGAAAATAGCTGACAATTTTTTCATTTATCTTTGGAACAATCCCAGGGAAAACAATTGCAACAGCTACGTGATAGATGGAAAGGTCCCGCTTCTGGTTGACCCGGGACTTGAACAGCGAGTGGACAACCTCTTCGAACGCATGCGCCAGGATGGATTTGACCCGACGCGTATCCAGGTCGTAGTTGGAACTCATTGTCATCCCGACCATTTTACCGGGTCCCGAAAGTTTGTTGACACTGCCGCCAAGGTCGCCATGTCTCGGGAGGAAGAAAAGTTTATGATTGAAGAAGGATCCAGATGGTACCAGACTCACGGTAAAAAAGCTCCTGAATTCCCGGTGGACTTTTACCTGAAAGACGGGGATCTGAAGCTCGGAAAGCATGAACTCGAAGTAATGCTGGCCCCTGGTCACAGCCCGGGGAGCATTTGCCTCTACTGGGAGAAATACAAAACGCTGATATGTGGTGATGTACTATTTCAGGGAAGTATAGGACGGGTTGACCTACCGGGTGGAAACGGAGGACAGCTCAAGCAAAGCATTGAAAAGTTATCGAAAATGAAGATTGACCTGGTCCTTCCCGGACACGGTCCGGCGATTCAGGGCCGCTCCAATGTCCAGGCCAATTTTGAATTGATAAAAAGAAACTATTTCGGGATGATCTGATGCGCGCTTAGATTCTTATCCTGTATTATTAACATCTTAAGGGTTGACTTACTATGATTGCAACTTGTGGTTCCCGGTTATGTCTGTTAACTGTATAAAAACGGCGCCAATTAATTGCTCGCACGTTCAAAAATTCGGCAGCCCAAGCAAGATTTTTATACAGGCCAAACACACATTATTACAGGTAGTTATGAATAATCATTTTTTAGTGTTCAAAAATTTGAACAAAACAGGAAAAATAAGTCAAATTTTAAGACATGGAGCAGTTGCATGAAACATCATCTAACCGCATGATATAAATCATGATATGGACTATTTCACACTCGTGGCCATCTTTGGCACAGCCTTTGCTACTTACTAGGACAAGAAAATAATCTTTTCCTCCTACGCCAACTGCAGTGTCAGTTGGTATTTTTTTTGGTCAATGCAATTATTCGACTGATGAACGGAATCACACACCGCCCAATAGGCTCATGGGTCATTACGTTCCTGGCGATATCGATCGTTGCGGCAGGTTTGAACTGGGCCGAAGGGGGCCATGAACCGGCAAAAGTACTGGCCCTACCATTCAGTTTTTTGATCAACGGTGAGGACGCAAACTTAAAATCATTCGCAGATCACGCCACGGCGACGATTAGGGCCACCCTCGACTCCATGGGTAAATCGGTGAATGTGATACCTGAAGAGGCATACGCCGGTTTGTTGAAGGACACTGGGGCTCTGAAGGATGACCAGGAGGCAATTGGAATAGGTGAAGCCGTAAAGGCTAATATGGTTGTTTTTGGTTTCCTGACACGCGAAAACAACTATTACCGTTTACGTGGAGTAATGTGGGATCTCGCAACGAAAAGACCTACCGTAGCGACTGATGTAAAAGTGGAGAACATTCACGCGTTACCGGGGGCTCTAAATGTATTCGCAGCCGCAATAACGAAGCGTCTGACTGGCGCCCCAAAACTCGAATTTTACAAGTCGGAAGGTATGGCGACCCCTTCAACTTCCCCGGCTCACAAGCCGGCTCTAGTGAACGTCCCAGGCAGGTCCTCTCAAACTTCAGCGCCCTGGAGAAGTTCCGATATGTCGGTCGGAATCTCTTCAATTACTATTGGGGACCTAGACGGAGATGGAAAACAGGAAACCGTTTTTCTGGATGAAAATGGTATTACGATTAGCAGATTTGAAGACGGGGGTTTAAGACCACTTACAAGATATTCTCAGGCGCCGGCGATTTACGTAAGCGTGGAAGCAGTGGATCTGGACGGGGATGGGGTTTGCGAGTTGATTCTTTGTTACCGAACGCTTTCGGGATTCGAATCAGCCATCATCCAGTATAAAAACCGAAATCTTACTGTAGCGGATAAAGTCGTTGATGTCATTCTCAGGGTTATCTTGGAGCCCGCTGCAGGCAAGGAAGAGCAGCGACTCCTGGTAGGGCAGAGGATAGCCCATCCCGGCATTTTTAACGGCAAAATGTTACGTTACGCATTCGAAAGCGGTAAGCTCAAGGTAACTGGGGAGATCGATCTTCCGCCCGGGACCTTTCTACTCAGCTACGCATCAGGCTACTTCAAACCTGACAATCAATTCCTGAGAATAATTTTGAACCAGGACCAGCGGCTCATGGCGTTTGACAAAAATAACCGCCTCATCGCAACAATGCCTGACCGGATTTTTGGTTTACAGAGGCGAGTCACACTGCACAAACAGGGAAAGTCATCCCTTGAACTTTCAATGCCTGGCAGGATCCTTGTAACTAATGCTCAGGCTGCCGGGCAAAACGACATTCTGGTCGTTAAACAATCAGAGTCGGGATCTACCATAGAGGCGCTCGGATGGGACGGGGCTGGTTTTGTGGAGAACTGGCGCACTGTTAGCAGTCCAGGTGTCATCTCGGACTACCTCGTGGGCGATTTCAAGAATGACAGGACCAATTCCCTTGTGCTTGCTCTGGTTAACCCAATGTTCTTCCAGAGTATTACTGGTTACCGCACCGTCATTTTCGCGTATGATATGGGGATGTAGAGAGAACCAGACTCCCGGTTGATATTTTACCTGTTCAAGGGAATACCTAATTTCCCGCTTCCTCCCTAGAAAATTCAACCACTTCCAGGTAATCATCATCGTTGATTGTATTTCGGGTATGGCGCCGCAGAATATTTTAGCCAAGATGTCGGGGCTTTTCTCTCCTTGTTCGTCACTCAAATGGAATTATCGTGGAGTAAGTATAGTGATGCTGTTAGGAAGAACGCGCAACAGGCGCTTCCGTGAAGAAGCGCCTGTTGCTGTTAAAAGATTAACCTGGACTACTACTGCTGAGAACCCTGTTAAACGATGAACGGAACGAGCAGTAGAGCCACCATATTAACGACCTTGATGACGGGGTTGAGGGCGGGACCGGCGGTATCCTTGTAGGGGTCACCAACCGTGTCACCAGTAACAGCAGCCTTGTGAGCTTCTCCACCCTTGCCGCCAAAGTATCCATCTTCGATGTACTTTTTGGCGTTATCCCACGTAGCTCCACCTGTTGTCATGGCTATGGCGAGGAACAGACCTACTACGATGCTCCCAATGAGCATGCCGCCAAGGGCTTCCTTGCCAAGTGTAAACGCTACAACCAGAGGAATCACGACAGGGAGCAGAGACGGTATGACCATTTCTTTCTGAGCAGCGGCCGTAACGATGTCCACGCATTTGCCATATTCGGCCTTGACACCCGGAAGACCTTCCCTGAGTCCTTTGATTTCCCTGAACTGCCGGCGGACTTCTTCCACGATAGAGCCGGCGGCTTTACCAACCGCTAGCATACAAAGAGCCGCAAAGAAGTAAGGAATAATACCGCCGATTAGCAAACCAACGAGGATTTTTGGATCTGACAGGTCGAAGGCGACCGCCTTTCCAGCCAAACCCTCTATGGCCCTGGTATACTCGGCGAACAGCACGAGGGCCGCCAGAGCCGCTGAACCGATCGCGTATCCTTTTGTAACAGCCTTTGTGGTATTACCAACAGCGTCAAGCGGGTCAGTTCTATTACGAACTTCTTCCGACAGCTCGGCCATTTCAGCTATACCGCCTGCGTTGTCGGTGATGGGGCCGTAGGAGTCAATCGCCACGACGATACCAGTCATTGACAGCATGGAGACAACGACTACAGCTATTCCGTAAAGCCCTGTCCCCGTGCTTCCCGTAAATCCACCACCGATAGCGTATCCAAGCATGATGGACGCCGCAAGGACGAGAACCGGAAGCACCGTGGATATCATACTGATAGCGAGACCTGCGATAATGTTCGTCCCGTGACCGGTTGTAGAAGCCTGGGCGACATATTTGACCGGGCCGTACATACCAGTGAAGTATTCAGTGATGACAACGATCAGGCCCGTCAGGATCAGACCAATCACCGCCAGCAAAAATATACTCATCGGCTGGATTATGTGGGCTGTGGCAAGAGGCTTGCCCAAGGGCAGGTAACCGGCCACAAAGTAGAAGGCCGCAGCGGCCAAAATACCGGCGACAGCCATACCTTTGTAAAGGGCGCCCATGATATAGACGTCTTTTTCATTCTGGGACCTGTTGATCTTGACAAAAAAGGTTCCGATAATGGACGCGATAATCGCCACACCACCTATGAGAAGCGGCATATAGAAAGCGGCGGTTCCCATTCCGTAAATTGTGCTTCCCAGAAGCATAGCGGCCACGATTGTGACTGTGTAGGTTTCGTAAAGGTCAGCGGCCATACCGGCGCAGTCGCCGACGTTGTCACCGACGTTGTCAGCGATGACGCCCGCGTTACGGGGGTCGTCTTCCGGAAGATCGGCTTCTACTTTACCAATAAGGTCAGCGCCGACGTCAGCGGCTTTGGTGTAGATACCTCCACCCACACGGGCAAAAACGCTCATGAGTGAACTACCAAACCCAAGACCAACGAGAGAGATGAAGATATGGTGGGCATCAGGATTGTGTCCCCTGGCCACCATGTAAAAACCGGCGACACCAAGAAGGGCCAGACCCGTAACAACAATACCGGTCACAGATCCGCCTTTGAATGCGACGTCCATTGCGTCGGCAAGGCTCCTGCCCGCGGCAGCGGCCACGCGCACGTTCGCGTTAACGGAAACTTTCATCCCCAGGAAACCAGCGAGACCTGAACCAATCAAACCGACTAAGAAGCCGATTGCCGGCATCATGCCTAGGGCAACCCAGAGAATCACGAATAATATGGCCGCAATAACGGCCACGACTTTGTACTGGCGAGTGAGGTACGCCATGGCGCCTTCAGCTACGTAGCCGGATATTTCCCTCATACGCTCGTTACCAGCGTCCTGCTTGAAAACCCAACCTGCTGTTATTAGGCTATAGGCAACACCCGCGGCCCCGCACAGTAGGGCTACATAAACAACCCAATCCATCCACCTACCTCCTTAGAATGATTAGCGAACACTTTATATTGAAAATACTAATGTAGTTTTGAAGATTATATAGATTTGAGTTTATGTCAAGGACAAAGAGTATCAATAGTGGCGCTCACCACAGGTTAGGAAATCTTGTAAGCGCCGCCCTCTATTCCCTCAAGAGTTGGCCCTGTGTGAATTCCTATGCCGCGACCCAGCGATTTCTCCGTGGATTCGCCTTTTTTATTCGTTGAGTTCCTTGATGCGCGCTTAAATTTGCCGTTAACAGGAGCCTCAGACAAGGCGCTTTAAGAAAAAGATCTATTAGCAACGGATTTCTTTGATACGAATCATCCTTTTATTCAAGGAATGACTATTATTTTCCAACTGGGACGAGGAGCAGAGGCGTTATACCCGCTGGCATTTTTATCGCTGATGACACGGAATTTTCATCGAACGCCCCTACCGTTCCTACACGTAGCCCAATGGCCTCCGCTTGAAGATAAAGGTTCTGATTTGCAGCGCCTGATTCCATAAATGTGTATTGGATTCCTCTCTGGCCGTACTTGGCCGTCGACTTTCCGAACGCCCCTGCTATTACTATTGTCACAGGGGCCGAAGCCATCCATATTTGAGACAGAGCGGCCTGAGCAAGCGCCATTCTGGCGTCTCCCGATGAGATCATCAAAAGTGAGTTATTCATGGTGTTGTAATGAAAAACACCCGCAGGCAGTCCTTTAACCGATTTGTCACCGGTAAGAAGAAATATCTCGAGAGGATATATACCCCCCGCTGAAGGTATCGTCTTGATGGTGGCGCCGCTGATAGCGTCCACTGGCAAAACGCCATTAGCCGCCCAGAGTAACTGAGACACCTGTTCCAGCGTTAAAGGATCGGCGGCGAAATGACGTACTGATTTCTTCTTCGTCATTGAAGTTTCAACCGACATCTTTCCTGTGAAACTTGGTTTGGGAAGTTTGACGTCATTTTCGGCGTCAGCCAGTGATGTGGTGGACACAAGAAGCGCCAAGCAAAATATTAAACATCCTTTAGGGTTCATTAACTTGTCTCGCAATCTTTGATGTGGTCAAAACAATTATCTTATTCATTCTGGAAACACAACTGTGTTAGATTTAAATTTTAGATAAAATTTCGATCTGGAAGAGGAATCGCAAATGCAAAAGACACTGTCGATAATCAAACCTGACGGAGTATCCAAGAAACTTACGGGTGATGTGATCTGCGTTTTCGAATCAGCGGGTTTCCGACTCGCAGCGATGAAAATGAAATGGCTCAGTAAAGCGGAAGCGGAAAGCTTTTATTATGTTCACAAAGAGCGGCCTTTTTTCGCTGATCTCGTTGATTTCATGACATCTGGACCTGTAGTGCTAATGGTCCTGGAAGGAGATAATGTCATAAAACGGAATCGCGAGATAATGGGCGCCACAGACCCTGCCGAGGCAGAAGCCGGCACCATTCGGGCTCGTTGGGCAGACAGCAAGCAAAACAACATAGTTCACGGCTCTGATTCTGAAGAAAGCGCCAGATTTGAAATTGGCCATTTTTTTAGTGGAATAGAAATATTTTGAACCAAGATTACTTAGCCACAAGTGACACCCGCCCCGACCTTGCCGATATGACGCTGGAGGAACTCCAGTCTTTTTTCATGGCGCTCGGACACGAGCACTACAGGGCGGGGCAGGTCATGAGATGGATACACCAGGGGCTTTCGTCATCCTTCGACAGCATGACAAATCTTTCTTTAAAGATGAGGGAAACTCTTTCATCAACAGCGAGGATAGGAAGACTGGAAGTTCTTGGAAAAATAACGTCTCAAGATGACGTAACGAAATTTCTTTTTGGTCTCATTGACGGGGCAAGGATCGAGTCCGTTCACATTCCGACTGATGATCACGACACCTTGTGTGTTTCTACCCAGGTTGGTTGCGCAATGGGTTGCAAGATCTGCCGAACATCCCAGATGGGATTTGTCCGTAACCTTACGGCAGGTGAAATAGTTGGGCAGTTACTGGAAGTCAGGAGACAGGTCGCAGATTCCGCAATCACCAATATCGTTTTCATGGGTATGGGGGAACCGCTAGCAAATTTTGAAAACACTGTCCGGGCCATAAACATGTTCACTGATCCTAACGGACCAAAAATTTCATGGCGAAGAATTACCGTTTCAACGTGTGGAATTGTTCCAAGAATAGTTGATTTGGGCAAGAGGGTCAGAACCAAGCTAGCCGTAAGCCTTAACGCCGCCACTGACGAAATCAGGAGTAGCATAATGGATGTTAATTCCACCTATCCCCTGGAAAGCCTGATGGCTGCGCTTAAAGATTACCCCCTACCAAAACGCGATCGTATCACGATAGAGTATGTCCTTATACGAGGGTTGAATGATTCGGACGCT
>DYRE01000109.1 GCA_020718965.1 Desulfomonile tiedjei | reverse complement strand
TTTTTGTTATTCTCAAACCTGTTCTTACCCTTCACCCCTCTGTAGTCATAACGGTTGCGATCTATTTTGCTTTATTGTTAAAAATCGGCCCAAAGTTTATCGGTCATTTCCCAAGAAAAACAAATTAGCTGGAACAGCTAGAACTTCTTTATGAGTACGACCCCAACAAGGAGGAGAATCACCCCCAGTATCCTCCAGATGTTCGTGGGGTGTTCCTCATAACCGATTAGTCCAAAATGGTCCAGGACAACCGAAACTATCATCTGGCCAGCCACGATTAGGCCCAGTGTAGCTGTAGCCCCAAGCTTCGGCGCAAGAACAATCGAGACAAAGACCAAAAATGCCCCTAACAACCCCCCTGTCCACATCCACCAAGGGACTTCACCAAAAATACGGATTGAAGGCCACGGAACTCCGGTTACCACAACATATGTGGTCAACCCTATAGCTCCGACCATAAATGATATCATTGCGGCAATTGATGGATCACCAGTTATTGAGCCGAGCTGTGAATTAATTCCGGCTTGAGTAGGAGCGCAGGCTCCAGCTATCAAGGCCAGGATCACATAATAAACATCCATCTGCGCCGCCTCTCATACCAGGGTATGTGTCTTGCCCATCAAACAGGAATATACGCCAGGGTAAAACACCTGACTTGCAACTAATCCATAATAGATGAAGACGTGGACAGCAAGTTTCAATTGACTCATCTTCCTGATGCGCCAGACTAAAAAAGCAGAAAACGGAACCTATCAGTTAGGATCCGTTCCGGTAGTACGCCCCGCAGAAATATTTATTCATTCATAACGCTATCCATAAAGATGTAGCGCGTTATCACTCATCTAAGCCGCCACAACATCATCTTCTATCGGCCATCTTCCCTGGTTTAGCCAACGGACCAATGATGCGTCTATAGCATCCTCAAAAACGTCACAACGAGATGCTATCTCTCTAAAGGAAAGACCCTGGTTAAGCATCGCATGAACGTTTTCCGGCGTCAGTCTCACTCTTGATCCATCCATTTTAAGCATAAGCAACTCCTTCAGTCCATTATGTACCAATTAGTAAACCAACAACTGATCAGGTTCCATAGTTTACACAATTTTGTCAAAAATATACTAATTATTGTTTCAAAATCGCCAGACGGCTATCAGTTATTTCCTGCGAAGGTATAAATGCGTCTCTGATTTCCGGAAAAACTATTCTCAAAGCTTCGTCCATGTGTTCAACAAGTATTATTTCCATGCCCTTACGGATTTTTTTTGGAACTTCACACAGATCTCTGTCGTTTTCTCTCGGAATTACAACCCTTGAAAGCAGCGCTCTCCTGGCCGCCAGTAGTTTCTCTTTGAGCCCACCTATGGGCAAAATTCTACCGCGTAGGGTTATTTCCCCTGTCATGGCCAGATCGTTAGGGAATGGCTGCTTGGTTAGAGCCGACAGTATGGCTGTAGCTATGGTAATGCCGGCGGAAGGCCCGTCTTTTGGCGTTGCCCCTTCCGGGACATGGATATGAATATCAATTTTGTCGTAAAAATCCGGTTTTAATCCCAGACTTAAAGCTCGAGACCTGACATAACTCATGGCCGCCTGAGCCGATTCCTGCATCACTTCGCCCAATTTCCCGGTTACCGTTAACTTGCCTGATCCCGGCATGATCGCCACTTCTACCGTTAGTAACTCTCCACCAACTTCAGTCCAGGCAAGACCATTTGCTATTCCGGTTTTCAGGGATTCTTCCTTTTCTCCATATCTAAATTTAGGAACACCAAGAAAACCTCCAATGTCTCTAAAACCGATTTCAACTCCATTGGTAAATGAACCGTCAACGACTTTTCGAGCTACTTTTCGGCATATTTTAGCTATTTGCCTCTCCAGTTCCCTAACGCCGGCTTCACGCGTGTACATCCTTGCCACGCGAATTATCGCCTTACGGTCAAAAGTAACCTGAGATGAGGCCAAGCCGTTGGATTCAACCTGTTTGGGGACCAGGAACCGTTCAGCAATCCTGAGTTTCTCAAATTCAGTGTAGCCAGGCAGACGAATTATCTCCATCCTGTCCTGAAGAGGAGCAGGTATGCCATGGAGAGTATTGGCCGTAGTTATGAACATAACTTTCGAGAGGTCATAATCAATATCCAGGTAATGATCGTTGAACGCATGGTTCTGTTCGGGGTCTAACACTTCCAGGAGGGCTGAAGAAGGGTCTCCACGGAAGTCAGTGCTCATTTTGTCAACCTCATCGAGTAACATTACCGGATTAATGGTCTGACACTTTCTCATACTCTGGATGATCTTCCCTGGCAGCGCGCCTATGTAGGTCCGTCTATGCCCCCTTATTTCGGCTTCATCTCTGACTCCTCCCAACGATATCCGAACAAACTCCCTATCAGTGGAGCGTGCGACAGATCGCGCAAGAGAAGTCTTACCCACACCTGGGGGTCCAACCAGGCACAGAATGGGGCCTTTGATGTTGGGAGCCAGTTTCTGAACAGCTAAATATTCAATTATCCTCTCTTTGACTTCCTTCAGACCGTAGTGATCTTCGTCCAGAATCTTTTGGGCTTCCTCAATGAGAAGCTCGGTTCTGGAAGTTTCAGACCATGGCAACACCAGAAACCAGTCGATGTAATTTCTTACAACCGTGGCTTCAGCGGACATCGGAGCCATCATTTTCAGTTTACGGATTTCTTTTCTAACCCTGGATTCCGCCTCTTTAGAAAGGTTCTTTTGCTTTAACTGTTCTTCAATCTCAGCTATTTCCGTCTTGAATTCGTCCTTTTCCCCAATTTCCTTTTGAATTGCGCGCATCTGCTCATTCAGATAATATTCCTTCTGAGTCTTTTCCATCTGTTTTTTAACGCGCTCTCGGATCTTCTTTTCTATTTCCGAGATCTCAATTTCACTCTGCATTAATTCCAGAAGACGCTCTATTCTCTGACGAACCGATGATTTCTCAAGCAGAGCCTGCTTGTCTTCGAGCTTTAGACTGATCTGGCCCGCCACTGTGTCAGCAAGACGACCTGGATCACTGATGGATTTTATAGCGTTCATAAAATCCTGCGGCGCCTTGTTGTCGGCCGCAACATAGCTTTCCGCAACATTACGCAATCCTCTGACAAGGGCCTGTAACTCCACTTCCCGACATGAACTATCATCTTCCAAAGCGACGACCGAAACACTGAAGTAGGGAGCATCGTCTATGAAACGTTTAATCTCTGCCCGATAGCGACCCTCGACAAATATTTTGATCGTGTTGTCAGGTAATTTGAGTAGTTGAATTATCTGACCGACTACCCCCACGTAAAATATGTCTGAAGCTTCCGGGTTTGTTTGTTGAGCATTTCTTTGAGACGCCAGGAAGATAAGCTTGTCGGTTTTAAGGGCGCTCTCTACCGCCTTTATGGATCTGTCCCGCCCGACAAACAGTGGAGCTACCATGTGAGGGAAAATCACAATGTCTCTAAGTGGCAATAGCGGCAGAACCAACTGGGGAGACTCTTGCGCCTCCTCTTTCTTTCCAAAAAACATTGTACAAACTACCCGTGCCTAAGAATTTATTAGATGTGAGTTTTATGACGTGAGTCAAAAGTGTCTATTTTACGAAGCTGAATTACTTGTCTCCGCCTCTTTTTCAAAAACAAGGATGCATGGGGACCCTTTTTTAATAACATCATCGTTGACAATAACTTCCTGAAGATTCTTGTATTCCGGAAGCTCGTACATGATGTCCAGCATGGAAGCTTCGAGTATAGAGCGCAATCCACGCGCTCCGGTTTTTCTGTGCAGCGCCTGGAATGCTACGGATCGAAGAGCTTCATCGGTAAATCGCAATTTCACCTGCTCAAATCCAAACAGCTTTTTGTACTGCCTCACCAACGCATTCTTTGGTTCGAGCAGAATACGGACCAGGGCCTCTTCATTCAACTCATGCAACGTAGCGGCCACGGGCAATCTACCAACGAATTCAGGAATCAAACCGTATCGTATCAGGTCTTCCGGTTGAACCTGCTCAAGCAAGTTGGCTTCATCATCATTGACTGATCCACCGATTTTAGCGTTGAATCCCATGGACTTCATGTTCAATCGCTGCTGGATCACCTTGTCCAGCCCCACAAACGCTCCTCCGCAGATAAAAAGTATGTTGGTTGTATCAACCTGTAGAAATTCCTGCTGAGGGTGTTTTCGTCCACCTTTTGGCGGAACATTGGCCATGGTTCCCTCAACAATTTTAAGCAACGCCTGCTGTACTCCCTCGCCGGAAACGTCTCTGGTGATACTTGGATTTTCAGTTTTTCGAGAGATCTTATCTATCTCATCAATGTATACTATTCCCCGACAGGCTCTTGATATGTCGTAATCGGCGTTCTGGAGGAGGCTGAGAATTATGTTTTCTACATCCTCGCCAACATAGCCGGCCTCGGTCAGGGTAGTAGCGTCGGCTATAGCGAATGGAACATTAAGAATACGGGCGAGTGTCTGCGCCAGGAGAGTTTTCCCGGAACCAGTGGGACCTATAAGAAGGATATTGCTCTTCTGAAGCTCAACTCCGTCAATGTCGGGCTTTGATTCAATCCTCTTGTAATGGTTGTGGACGGCTACGGACAGAATTCTCTTCGCTTTCTCCTGTCCTATTACGTACTCATCCAGTGAAGATTTGAGTTCAGATGGAGTGGGAACTCTGGATTTTCCACGCCCAATCTCCTCTTTTTCATATTCTTCCGCAATAATCTCGTTACATAATTCTATGCATTCATCACAAATATAAACCGTCGGCCCAGCAATTAGTTTTCTAACCTCATCCTGACTCTTTCCACAAAAGGAACAGTACAGAGAAGAAAAATTGCCTTTTCTAGCAACCATGTAACCCTCCTATAGCCCACCTATTCGCAAACACTCCGAGCATTTTCAGAATGTGGCATAAAGGCTGCCAAATTTTTCCCAAGTTAGTTCAGGTCTGTTTCGCTCTCTCGTCTCACAAATTCAACATCCAGCGTAACCAACCAGCAAGATTGACAATCTGAACTATTTTTTAACTTTTGTCCCCCGGAAAGTCTCTATGAGTCAGGACATTATCCACGATGCCGTAAGTTACCGCTTCTTTACCGCTCATGAAATAGTCTCGTTCCGTGTCAGTTTCAATTCTTTCCATGGGTTGCCCCGTATGTTCAACAAGGATCCGGTTAAGCTCTCCGCGCATCCTGAGAATTTCCCTGGCATGTATTTCGATATCCGTGGCCTGGCCCTGAAAACCGCCCATTGGCTGGTGAATCAGTATTCGAGCATGCGGAAGCGCATGTCTTTTTCCCTTTGCGCCGGCCGCCAGGAGTAACGCGGCCATTGAGGCCGCCTGTCCAATGCAAATTGTCTGGACCTCAGGTTTAATATATTGCATGGTGTCATATATCGCCAAACCGGATGTGACTACCCCTCCCGGCGAGTTGATATAAAAATTGATGTCTTTCTCGGGATCCTCACTTTCCAGAAACAGGAGTTGAGCGATAATCAAATTAGCGACAAGATCATCTACGGCTGTCCCCAGAAATACGATCCTCTCTTTTAACAGGCGGGAATATATATCATAAGATCTTTCACCGCGACTAGTATGCTCTACAACAATCGGAACCAGCATTATTTATTCTCTCTTCTAACTTATTCAGTTTCCCCGGCATTTTTGTCTGAATACGGGACCTCAGTGATTACGCCATTTTCTTCCAAAAATGAATAGATTTTATCTTCCGTCAGGGAAGTTGTGAAATCCTGAAGCCTCTGGTTTTCTTCCAGTTGGTCTCTCAGAAAGTCTGGAGTCCATCCCAAAAACTTGGCGCGTTTTTCAATTTCAGTATCAATTTCTTCAGCAGAAACCTGAATCTCTTCTTTTTCACCTATAGCTTGTATAATCAAAGCAGCCTTCACCTGCTCCAGGGCTTTCGGTTTTATGGAATCGCGCTGAGCCTTGTCAGGCAAAGGGAACTTTTTCATATCTATACCCTGCCTGGCAAGATTTTGCCTCGCCCCCATAACAATATCGTCAATTCTGGCTTCCACGAGAGAATCAGGAGCTTCAAACGGATTTGCTTCAATTATTTTCTCCACGATCTGTTTTCTCAAAGCTTCCTTTATGTCAATGTCGTAACCCTCTCGCAGATCATCCGCAATTTGTTTTTTCAAATCATCGAGATTCTCGTAGGGGCCAACTTCTTTCGCGAATTCATCGCTCAGTTCGGGAATTATTCTCTCCTTGGCCTCTTTCACGATAATCGAGAATTTAATAGATTTTCCGGCCAGTTCTTTTCGAGGAAAGTCTTCAGCGAGAGTATGGGTTATCATATTTGGTTCGCCTATCTTTAGCCCTATCAACTTGGTGTCGAAATCGGGCAAATAAAAGTCTCTTCCCATTTCCAGGTGATAGTCTTTAACTGTAAGGGATGTAATTGACTCTTCGTCCTGGGTCGCCTCAATGTCCACTACAAGGTGATCTCCGTTTTGAACTCCTCTGGAATCATCTGCAGGAAGCATTTTCGCTTGGCGCTCACGAATCAGCTCAAGGCGTTCCTGAATGTCGGATTCAGTAATTTCCCGAACCATTTTATCCAGAGACAGACCCTTATAACCTGTGACATCCAGCTCTGGCGTGGACTCTATCTCAACGGTGTATACGAAGGGCTTCCCCGGTTCTAAAGGTTCCTGGTCCATATTGATCACAGAGATAGGCTTGATTTTCTTCTCATCCAATCCAAGTTCAAACGTCTCTTCTATGATTTTCTTTGCCGTATCGCCATAAACCTGTTCCTTGAACAGATTCTTAATGATCTCCATTGGGACCTTTCCCCGTCTAAACCCTTTAATCTGGGCGTTTTTTCTAAGGTCCTTGTATTGAGCTTCCAATGTCTCCGTCACGCGGTCTTGAGGTACTTCAAAAGTTACTTTTTTTCTCACAGCGCTTAAATCTTCAATGTGAATGTTTGTCATGAATCCTCTTTCACAATATTATTGTTCCACACCGGCGGGTAAACAAAATCTGAAATCCAATCCAGAGGGAATAGGCTCTACCGTCTCACTTGTTTATTATACTTCTCTACCT
>DYRE01000508.1 GCA_020718965.1 Desulfomonile tiedjei | reverse complement strand
AAGGCATTTATCCCGTTCATCGGGGCTTGAGGGATTCTGTTTCAACCTTTACCGGCCCAAACGGGTGGGCGCTCATTTGTTTTTGCGTTTGTTTCAGCTCGGTTAACGGGTGAACAAGAATCATATTTTATGGCGTCGTTGTTTGCAAGGTAAGTTTTGCAATTTTTGTTCCAGGATGTCTTGTGGGAGGATGTGGGCGAGAGTATTTGGAAGGAGTTGAAGGATGGCGGGATTATTATTGGGTTGTCTCGGAATAAAAAAAATGGGCTCCGGTTAAAAAAAACAGAGCCCATTTTTACGCAGTCAATAATTTGACAGATATTACCGTTTGAGATTGATTAACTCCCCAAGTAGTTCGTCAACGGTGGTGATGATCTTTGAATTGGCCTGAAAGCCGCGCTGGACCGTGATCATGCTGACAAACTCTTTCCCCATGTCAACATTGGACTGCTCCAGGGAGTTGGTGAAAATCTTGCCGAGCTCCGGGCCGGGGAGGCCTACACGGGGTGAACCGGAGGTTGCGGTTGATAGAAAGAGATTTGAACCAGCCGTTTCCAGACCGTTTGGGTTGGTGAATTTTGCCAGGGAGAGTGCGGCAATTTGTTTCTGTTCACCGTTAGAGTAACTGGCCACGACCTCTCCAGAATCATTAATAACAACATTGGTCAAGTTACCCGCGCTGAAACCATTTTGATTCTGAGAAATAACTCTTGAGGCATTATTGAATTGAGTAGTATCAAATTCAATGGTGATAGTGACGGGGTCGGCGCCATTTTGGAAGTCAAGAGGCGGCAGGGTGGCTTTAATTGGAATAAAAAGAGGATTGTCATTGGTGGCGCCGTTTTGATCCAGGATTTTTCCATCTGCAGAAAATTGTAAAGGAACTGGTCCGTTTGGGGCCCCGGCCGCAAGAGGAGTTTCAGGGGCCGCGTTAAGTGTTAAGCCATTAATATCTTCAGCCGTCCAGTGAACATCCCATATATTGTTAGCGGATTTGCGAAAATATAAAGTGACGAGATGTTCCTCACCCAAAGAATCATAGCATTGTGTGGAAGAAATATACGTTGTTGTTTCAACATCAATTGGATTGGTTGATGGGTCATAGGGCAGTGCGGGGTCTACAAAATCTAATGCCGGGGAAATAGCGGCTCCTGCGTCAAGATTTGTATTCAAGGTAAGTTCTGTTGTCGCTTGAGCCGGAATCAGGCCCTGGCCTTGAACCTGGATATCATCAGGGTCTCCTGGTTGTATCTCACCTGAGTCTGTGTAGTACTGACCTTGTACGTGGAAGCCTTCAGGATTGATTAAATAACCCTCTGAATTAAAGCGAAAGGCCCCGGCTCTACTATAATAGGTGGTGTCATTTCCAACTTCTTTAAGAAGAAAGAATCCTTCCCCTTCGATGGCTACATCCGTAGTGTTTTCAGTGGACTCGAAGGTGCCCTGACTGAAGATGCTGTCCACCTTGGACATGCCGACG
>DYRE01000108.1 GCA_020718965.1 Desulfomonile tiedjei | reverse complement strand
TGTTGCGCTCAAGATCATGTCCCGCGGACAGTCTATTGATTCCAAAACCGCCCTCCTATTTTCCGGCCAATGTTTTCCAGTTTTTATTTCGGAAGAAAGATTATCATAGGCTGCGACGTCTTTAGCTGCAAGCTCCCTGAAGGTTTCACCAAGAGCGACTATTTCTCGGAGCTGTCCTTCAAGGTCTTGGCTAAGGGCTTGCTCGGCCCTCAGTAGCTCAAGCAGGCAAATCTTTTCAATCAGTGCAAGCGCTACGATGGAGGCAAACGCTGCCGCTGAGCCACCACCCGGGTCGGGCTTTGGTTCCCTCAGTTCACTCAGAAATGTGGATTCATCCAGTGTCATAGGTTACCGACCTTTCTAGATGATAGCCTGTTCCCGCTTTCGATCATCGAACTTTTCGATGGCTTCAAACTTTTCAATTGCGGCGAGAGCCTGTTTATATATTGGAGTGTCAACCATGCGACCGTCAAGGCTGGTAGACGCTCTACCTCTCTTAACCGCTTCCTCAAATGCGGCAATTATTCTTTTTGAATGCAGCGCCGATTCTTCAGAGGGAGAAAATACTCTATTCAGAACGCTTACCTGATCAGGATGAACACATATTGACCCTTCGGACCCCAGGTTCCGTGCCTTTTGGGCAGCCTCCTCAAAAATCTTGAGATCCCGGAATTCGGCTACACTGCCCATCACTCCTATGGGAATTATCCCGAAAGCCTTGGCTGTAATTACTAGTTGTGACATGGGTCCAAACAGAACTGATGCGTCCGGGGTCAAGCTCACCCCCATGGCTGCGCAATAGTCGTCGACACCTATACTCATTGACTCGATTCGAGCCGTGGATCGTGCTATCTCGACCATATTTAACAAACCCAGTGGACTCTCTATATGCAAGGAAAATCTGATCTTGCGAATTTCCAGACCCTTAGACGCTTCAATTTCCGTTGTCAGATGATCAATTTTCACAAGCTGTTCCGGTGACTCCACCTTGGGGATGAAGAGCGCATCCAACCTGTGGCTCACTGCGGTTTCGATGTCCGCCTCCAGCAATTCAGGCTCGTTGTTTACCCTAACCATTAAAGTGGCGGCCCCCCTACCACACATAGCCATTGCATCTTCTAGCATTCCCCTTGCAACAATCTTCTGGTCAAGAGGCACTGAATCTTCAAGGTCCAGAACTATTGCATCGGCATTTCTTGAGGAGGCCCTTTCAACGAACTTCGGCACATTTACCGGGACTACAAGTATAGATCTTAAGAATTTGTAGTTCATGGCTTCATCCCCTTGGAGATGGTCGCTATAATTCAGGTTCTCGAATAATGTACAGGCTGTTCAGGAATAAGTAAATATAAAGGAGCGGGCGATTCTCGAAAAAATCGGTTCTACCAAGATCTCTGGTAAAAAGAAGAGGTTGTTTCTTTTTTCTGCGGTACCCAGGCCCCGGTTAATCATACATAAACATGCTGTTTCTTGAACGCGGGTCGGCGTATTTTAAGATCAGCTTGATTTTTCATCGTTGGCAAGTTTTTACAGTTTAGCGATCGTTCTTTTGACTTTAAGACATTTTTCATGTAAAAAAAGGTGTTACACTAAAAGTGTTTTATGAAACATTCCATGACTATATACAGATTGATCCTTACAGGCGCTTTGTTATCTGTGCTCTTCACCGGGTGCAGCCCGCTAAATTACATGAAGGGCGGAATCTACAGGAATCTTAACGAGGACCTTACCATAGTAAGCCTCACAGAAAACCCCAGCAAGTTCCTAAACAAGGAAATCGTTATTTCAGTGCGATTTTATAAGAAAAGTGATCTCCCGTCCCCGTTGGGAGACGATTACGTGAATTTTATCATCGCTGACAGGGTTAGTTATATAACTCTCAACAAGGTTTGGATAAAGAAGGATAAAGCTAACATCCTAGATTCGCTAAAGGAAATGGAAACGATAGTTATGAAGGCCAGGGTCTTTAAGGTTGATAAGGAAAAAGATCCTAACCTCGAAGCCTTGGAAATAGTCAAAGAATAGTTGCGGGATTTACTCAGCCTCTAGTATTACGGGCAGGAAATAATTCCCACCGGAATCTGCTTGAACTAAAAAGATCGGGAGATAATTTTGAGCAAGTTGATTGTGACGAGCGCCCTACCCTATGCCAATGGGGACATCCATATTGGGCATCTGGTTGAATATATACAGACTGACATATTTGTGAGGTTCCAAAGACTTATAGGTAACAATGTCCTTTATGTGTGCGCCTCGGACGCTCACGGAACTCCAATTGAAATAAACGCCGCCAAGAAGGGGATGACGCCCCAGGAACTTGTGCGGGAATTTCACAACCGGCATCAGGCCGATTTCAACCGTTTCGAGGTAAGCTTCGACGAATTTTATACCACCGATTCGCCTGAAAATCAGAAACACTGTGAGATTATCTATCTGAGGGCTAAAGAAAAGGGACATATTGAAGCTCGTTACATAGAACAGTTCTATTGCGAAAGATGTGGACGGTTCCTCCCTGACAGGTACATAAAAGGCATATGCCCCAAGTGTTCGGCTCCTGATCAGTACGGAGATGTTTGCGAATCTTGTGGCGCAACTTACAGGCCTACTGAACTACATGAAGCCTATTGCGCTATTTGCGGCGCAAAACCCGAAATGAGATCATCCCTGCACCTGTTTTTCAAATTGATTGACTTCACAGATTTTCTTCGTGAATGGACTTCAGAGATCGGCCATTTGCAGGATGAGGTGAAAGGCTTCGTTCACACGTGGATCGATCAGGGACTTAGAGATTGGGACATTTCCCGTGATGGTCCATACTTTGGCTTCAGGATTCCCGGGGAGGAGAATAAATTCTTTTACGTATGGCTGGACGCGCCTATCGGCTACATCGGGTCAACTGAACACTACTGCGAAGGCAAAGACGATGTTTCTGTCGAGGAATATTGGATAGACCACGCATCCAAAACCGAAATACACCATTTCATAGGTAAGGATATCGCCTACTTTCATACTTTGTTCTGGCCGGCGATGCTAAAAGCCGCTAATTATAGAATCCCGACTGCGGTTCATGTTCACGGTTTCCTGACAGTAGATTCAAGGAAAATGTCGAAAAGTCGTGGCACATTCATAACGGCCAGGCAATTCGCAGACCAGATCAATCCGTGGTTTCTGAGGTATTTTTACGCGGCCAAGCTTGGCCCCACGATTGACGACATAGACCTGAATCTGGAAGAATTTGTCAATAGAACAAATGCTGAACTGGTGAACAATATTACTAATCTGATCAGTCGGTCAGTGAGTTTTCTAAATAAGAGGCTTGACTCGAGACTTGGAATAGTTCCGCAAGGTTGCAAAGGACTTATTGAAGACATAATGGCTCACACTGACCAGTGTCTTCATGATTATAACGTTCTCAAATACTCTAACGTGGTTAGGAATATTCTTGCGATATCGGACATAGCCAACAATTACGTCCAACAGAATGAACCTTGGGCCACGATTAAATCGGATCCCGAAAAGGCCCGCAATGATCTAACTTTTGCCATTAATTGCTCTAAGATATTGGCAATATTACTCAAACCCATCGTGCCGTCCTACAGTCTCAAAGTCGAACAAATTCTTGGCTTGAATGACCTCAAATGGGAAGACCTAAAGTTTGACCTTGAACTGAAGTCTATAAATGTTTTTGAGAAGCTGGTAGAAAGACTTGAACCAGGCGCCATGACTAGAGTCATTGAAGCTTCAAAGGACGATCTTGCGGTAAAAGAGCTGAAAACGGACACTCCAGATTATAAGAAAGAAATTACCTTCGATGAGTTTGGGAAAATTGACCTCAGAGTAGGCAGGATTCTCTCCGCTTCTCAGGTTGATGGGTCCGATAAACTTCTGAAACTTAGGGTCGATGTCGGTCGGGAAATACGAACGGTGTTCGCGGGAATCAAGGCGTCGTTTATACCGGAAGAACTTGTCGGAAGAAGAGTAGCGGTAGTATGCAACCTTGCGCCACGTAAAATGAGGTTCGGTGTCAGTGAAGCGATGGTCCTTGCCGCCAGTTCCCCAGAAGGGAACATTGTTCTGTGTGATTTCACCGAGGAAATAGCCCCTGGTTCAACTATAAAATAGATGGAGATGCAAATGCCGGTCAAAGTTTTCTTGCGAGAGGACGAAATTCCTAGAGAGTGGTACAATATAGCAGCCGATATGCCTACACCCCTTCAGCCTCCTCTTCATCCAGGCACTCAACAACCTGTAAGCCCTGAAGATCTGGCGCCTGTTTTCCCAATGAACCTCATTGAACAAGAAATGAGTGTTGAACGGTGGATAAAGATCCCGGATCCGGTCTTGGAAAAGCTGCTGATATGGCGTCCTACTCCTTTATATCGTGCAGTCCAGCTTGAGAAATTTCTTAACTGCCCCGTAAAAATCTATTACAAGAATGAAGGTGTAAGCCCAGCCGGCAGCCACAAGCCCAATACGGCAATTCCTCAAGCATATTATAACAAGATTTTTGGAGTAAAACGGATAGCGACTGAAACTGGAGCAGGTCAATGGGGCAGCGCCCTGAGCTTCGCATGTTCACAATTTGGGCTTGAGGCCAAAGTCTATATGGTCAGGGTAAGTTATGAGCAGAAACCTTATCGCCGCCTCATGATGAATACATGGGGGGCAACCTGTGTGCCTAGCCCCAGTACAGAGACCGAAGCGGGGAAAAAAATTCTGGCTATGGATCCCAATTCACCCGGAAGCCTGGGAATAGCAATCAGTGAAGCCGTGGAAGACGCTGTCACCAGTGAAGCTCACGGCCGTCCATTGACTCGCTATTCACTTGGGAGCGTCCTGAATCATGTTCTCCTGCATCAGACCATTATCGGCCTGGAAGCGCAGAAACAGATGGCCATGGCAGGAGATTATCCTGACATCGTAATAGGGTGCGCAGGCGGTGGGAGTAACTTTGCCGGGATATCGTTCCCGTTTGTTAGGGATAAAATCGCAGGCAAGCAAATTGAGATTATCGGGGTAGAACCCACTTCATGCCCAACAATGACCAAGGGGCCTTTTGCATACGACTTTGGCGACACGGTTCAAATGACCCCTCTTCTTCCAATGCATACTCTTGGACATGCGTTTGTTCCTGCGCCAATCCACGCGGGGGGACTTCGATATCACGGAATGGCGCCCTTGGTAAGCCAGTTGATTCTTGACGGTCTTGTGGAACCACGCGCTGTTCATCAGTTAGAAACCTTTCACGCAGGGGTCACATGGGCGCGGACTGAGGGTTTTATAAGCGCTCCCGAAACTAATCATGCCTTAGCTGCGGTGATCCAGGAGGCGAAGAAAGCAAAGGAAGAAGGCAAAGAAAAGGTAATTCTAGTAAACTGGAGTGGCCACGGACTGGTTGACCTGGCCGCGTATGACGCCTTTTTCCAGGGTAAGCTATTTAATTATGAAATGCCTATGGAAGAAATTGAATGTTCGCTTCGGGCTCTCGAAGGTTTCCCTAAGCCCAAGCTGTAATATTGTTTCATATATTTCAAAACAGACCTGATGAAAGCGGCCTGAAATGGACGATGATGTCGATTGTTTTGACAACATGGAGATCAGGTGCCCCAGGCTAGGTGGGCCTGTGACGTTTGCCTACTGCCTCGTGGAAGCGGTAAGTCTCCCATGCCCTAGGGCCATTATGTGCTGGCGGCATCTTTTCGACGTAGTTTCTCTATTTCATCGAAGGCTCGGACCTGAAAAGTATCGTCTTGCGTTTGAGACTCCTCCTCAATCTAGAATGGAGAGCATTCTTGAATTGATAGAACGCGCAAAAGGGGCTAATCCAAAAGCGTCTGAGTAACCTGCTTGAAGCCATAGATTTTTGCCACCAAACAAGTCCGGAATCTTTTAGTTTTGCAGGATGGCCAACGCGTGCTAGATTCTTGGATCAAGAGGCGCAGAAACATTTTTTGCGTCTTCAAGGGTATTCCCAATTATAAATGGGTTTGAATAAACAGCAATGGGCATGGGAAAATCTCTTGTCGGTTTTCGTGACTACGCAAACCAGGGCTTGGGATCTCATTCAGATATTGAGTTTGGAGGAGCGCAAATGGATTTATATGCGGTAATCATGGCGGGGGGTAGCGGAGTCCGTTTCTGGCCGCAAAGTCGTAGACACAGGCCTAAACAGCTTTTGAATATCGTTGGCGAAAAAACAATGATTCGAGCTACAGTGGACAGAATGACCCCAGTGACGCCTATCGACAGAATCATGATAGTCACTGGGGTGCGTCATAGCGAAAACATCCATAAGCAAATACCTGAAATGTCCGAAGAATCCATTGTGGCGGAACCTGTTGGGAGAAATACAGCCCCGTGTGTGGCGCTTGCAGCGTACAAACTGGCAAAAAAGGATCCGGACGCCGTGATGGTGGTGTTGCCCGCTGATCATTTGATCATGAAAGAAAAAGAATTCCAGTCCGTCCTAAAAGCTGCGGCGAAACTAGCTGCCGACACAGGGGACCTTCTAACCTTTGGAATTATTCCCGACAGACCGGAAACCGGTTACGGATATATTCAGCTAGGTAAGTTGATTGCAGAATTCAATGGACTTAAAGCTCACAGGGTTGAAAGATTTGTCGAAAAACCCGACCTCAAAACCGCTCAATCTTACCTCAAACATGGAGACTATCTCTGGAACAGCGGCATGTTCATATGGAAAGTTTCCAGCATTATAAACGCATTCCAAAGGTACCTTCCCGTGGTGAGTAAAGCCATCGAATCGTTGATTCCTTTTTTTGACACTCCTGATGAGCCCAAAGTCATCGCAGAGGTTTACGAATCTCTCCCGGATATTTCGATAGATTATGGAGTCATGGAACGGGCCGACAATGTGCTTGTCGTTCCTGTAGACATAGGCTGGAACGACGTAGGTAGCTGGACATCGCTTCAGGACGTTTGGAACACTGATGAAGAAGGCAATGCTATTAAGGGAAAATTCCTTAGTTTAAATGCCAGAGGATGCGTCGTTTCTTCACCACAGAAACTAACCGCCCTCGTGGGAGTAGAAGATCTAATAGTTGTAGACACTCCGGACGCCATACTTGTCTGCAGAAAAGACAAGGCTCAAGACATAAAACAACTTCAG
>DYRE01000107.1 GCA_020718965.1 Desulfomonile tiedjei | reverse complement strand
CATCAATCTCACACAGTGTTATAGAATTGATGTCTGGGTATTTGACCAGTTCAGTGATTGTTCCACCATCCCCCCCTCCAATTACAAGAACCGATTCAGCTCCTGAAACCATTGACATAGTAGGATGCGCAATCATCTCGTGATATATAAAAGAATCTTTCTCTGTTACCATGAAACAACCATCTAACGAGAGAACTCTTCCCATGGCTTTAGTCTGAAAGACTTCTATTTTTTGAAACTCACTTTGAGACTCAAAAAGCTTTTGTGAATAACGAACCGAGAAAGCTGTATTATTCTCGAATGCTTCTGTAAACCACTCTTTTTCGTTTAGGAACATAACACCACCGCAGCGAAAACCGCTCCTACCTTAGTTACCTCAATGCTAGTTGAAATACTTTTTATCTCTAGAATAGACCTTTTTCTCATTATTTCCATACCTTCCATCACCATATTCCGGGCTATTTCCTCACAACTTTCAGGATCGCCAACATGCGAGAACTCCATGATCAGGCCAGCCTCAAGCGGATCCTCCGGAATCCCCACGGCCACAGCGGCTGAAATCTTTTCCCCACAAATGTCCGACGTTCTATCTCCGTATGCAAGCGGAATAAAGGAACCCTTTTTCAGCGTCAATCTCTCTATTTCTACTGCCCCTGGCGGTAAAATACTGCTCATCTTAATTAGGTTTGTATCACCTACTCCAGCATCTAACAAAGCTGCGTCAAAAGCATTAAGCTCCGTAGAGGCTACCCCTCTTCCCGCTGTCAGAAAATAGCAAGTCGGCATGGGACCAAACATATCAGGATCTCCAAGTCAAAATGATCGCCCAATTTAAATTATGAATTGTTCTTTTACAACTCTAAAAATCTCAGGATCTAAAAGCAGATGGACCTCGGCAGGATTTCATGGCTCATCTGGATCTTTCGGTGGTGGGGTTACTCCACATTGTTTCAATACGTCTTCCTTTGTCTTATCCAATTCCTCCCTTATGGCCTCTCTAGCTCCAAGGAGAAACATTTCATTTTTGGACATCCGCGCTTGTATTACCTGCAACTTGGGAAGTATGTAGAAAGCGCCATATAGCGCCAAGGCAATTAAACCCGCCAAGTTGAATACCTGCAATATCCAGATTCCGACGACCGTCCATCCGCCTGCGCTGTCCAGATTTCTGCCTGCTGAATCTTTATCTCCGGAAACTACACCTGAATGAGCGCCTACTGGTTCTGTCGTATCATCGACGGACGTTGGATCAGCAGCCTTTGATGACGATTTGATATTTTGTTCACGTACACCATGTGAATTCTGTGAATCCGAAATAGGAAGGGATTCCCGTGACGCCTTGATTGGAATTCTTATAGTTTCTCTAACTTTGTCGGCCTGATAGATTTTTATCACGACTTCTTTGCCATTCAGACCAGTTAATCGATGGGGGGCAGGGTCAGGAATAAGAACCACGAAAACACCCGAATCTGAAGCAAGTTTGAATTTGGACCATATCTCTCGAGGAACCTTTGTTTGTTCTGGTTTTCTAACAATTTGCGTGTACAATAGATCTTTTTCCGGTATCTCAAACCCTAGGGTTTGATCCAAACCTGATCGATTGTCCACGTTGATGATTTCACCCTTTTTGACATTATTTTCATCAAATGTTATCGATGTCTTGTCTACGTTTATCGAAATATCCCTACCTGCCCCGAGCTTAATAGGGCCTTCTTTTTCTGCCCCGCTCTCGCCTACCACGAGTTTTTGTTCATCCAAATACACTGAAAACAAGTCAGAGAACTGTTTTCCGGCAAAGAGGTTTCGCGAACTTCTGTCCACGAGCTTCAAGCCTATTGATCTTGTAAGCGGTTCTTCAAATTTAAGCTTTACAGGATCGTAGGTCGGACCTGCGAATGGAACTGGCTTAGTGGCGCGATTGTCCGAGGCTATCCATTCTATATTTACAAGGTTAATATTGCGTATAAGGGCGGCGTTTTTTCGGTTGAGGATCAATGCGAATGACTTGAACTTTTCATGCGGTTCCACCTTGTAAATAACAATTTCCTTATTCCCCATCTCAACCGATATTTTCGGCGTAAAAAAACCTTTGGAATCCTTTATTCCGTAGGTGGCTGCAAAACTCAAAACTGGAACCATAGCGAAAAGAACGCACAAAAAAACGACAGTCACGAAACTTCTGTTTGGCTTCAATAACATATATCGTTTTCCTTAAGCGCTAACTTTCAGAAAAGCATCCCACGTTTCATGAAAACAGAAGCTTTTCTAGTGGTTGGCGATTTTATCAGGGGACATCAGGAAAATCAATGAATAAGTTTGTAGCCGAGTGGGTGATTCTTCTATAATAGTGTTTGTGTTGGACTTATGTCTTACACAGATAAATAGTTTGGAAGGTTTCATTTTAATGAATTCTTTATTGGAAAATATTTCCCACCGATCCCGAGATATTTCGCCATTTTTGGTCATGGATGTGCTTGAAAAGGCCTTAGAAATGTCCAAAGTCGGAACGGACGTTATTCATCTTGAAGTTGGAGAACCCGACTTTGATACTCCAACTAACGTTGTGGAAGCTGGGATCACGGCGCTCAAGCAGGGAAAGACCCATTACACGTCAAGTATTGGAATTCCTGACTTACGATGCGCGATATCTGACTACCACAGGCTCACTTATAACGTTGATGTCGATCCAGGCAATGTGATCGTAACATCCGGATCTTCACCCGCCATATTTCTTGCGTTGGCGTCGATCCTAAATGCAGGTGACGAGGTCATTCTTTCGGACCCTCACTATGCATGCTATCCAAATTTCCTTAATTTTCTGGAGGCGGTTCCAGTTTTCGTTCCAGTACATCCTGAAGACAAGTTTGAATTGGACCCCGATTCTGTAAAACGGTCTATAACCAAAAAAACCAAAGCCATCATGATCAATTCCCCTTCCAATCCTACGGGTACTATTTTAGAACCGGCAACAATGAAACAATTGTCTGAACTTGGTTTGCCAATCATATCCGATGAAATTTATCATGGGCTTGTCTACGAGGGCGAAGAACATTGCATTTTGGAGTTCACCGACAACGCTTTCGTGCTCAATGGTTTTTCAAAATTATACGCCATGACTGGATGGCGCCTTGGCTATGTCATTAGTCGGCCAGAATTTGTCAGACCCATCCAGAAAATGAGTCAGAATTTCTTTATAAGCGCGGCTGATTTCATTCAATATGCGGGGGTTGAGGCTCTAAGAAATACGTCGGCTCAAACAAACAAAATGAAACAGATATTCAATGAGCGCCGACTGGTTATGCTAAGACGCCTGAGAGATATAGGATTTGAAATCAAGCACGACCCGATAGGAGCTTTCTATGTATTGTGTGACGCAAGAAGATTTTGCACAAGTTCCTATGATTTTGCTTTTGAAATACTTCGTGAAGCTCACGTTGGGGTTGCTCCCGGGATAGACTTCGGAAAAAACTGTGAAGGTTTCATGAGATTTTCCTACACAAATTCCATGGAAAACATACTAGAGGCTCTTGATCGTCTGGAAAATTTCTTGAAAAAAAGAGTGGGAACCTAATGTCTATTTCAGTTATGGTTTCCACATCGGAATTGACCGGTGATCACAGAGCGAGCTACAGATGAGGAGCAAATATAAGGAACACAGAATCTGCGTCGGCAACAAGCAGTTAGTCAATCAGACTATCCTTTTTTCACCAGATAACATTCATTACCTTAGAAATGTGCTCCATCTGAACCTAGGAGAGCGCCTAACGGTTTTAGATGGATTTAATTCTTATGAAGTTGTTTTAGAGCTGGGAACTTCGCGAGAATGGGTTGGGACAATTTTGGGTTTGCCGAAACAGGCCGAACCATACCCAATAAACATTTCTTTGGCTTTTGGGTGCTTAAGACCCGGGCCAACGGAAGAAATCATAAGACATGGAACCGAGCTGGGAGTCGAAGAGTTTTTTCCGCTTATTTTGGCACTTTCAAACAGGAGACCTGAGGTTACCCGCTCAAGGTGGATCAGGGTCGCCGAATCGGCCTGCGCTCAATCTGGAAGATTAAAAAGACCTGAAATCCATGCTCCATCTCTTTTATCAACATTTCTAGAAACTTATTCTTCCAGTTCTAAATTGATTCATCTTGCCATGGAAGCTAAAACCCATCCTTTGTTGAAGGTATTGGACCACCTGTCGACAAATTCAGTAATATTTGTATCAGGCTCTGAAGGCGGAATTACGGAACAAGAAGAGACGCTTCTACTTCATTCATGTTCCGTTCCGGCTTCCTTGGGCTTCACCACGCTCAGGGCTGAAACCGCCGCCATAGTGGCGGTGGGAATAGCCATGAACTGGGCGTTATGTCGATTCTCGCAATGATGTTTGCTCACTTCAACATAAGGATCAATTCTTGCTGGTAGCGAATTTCTGTTTTATACCTAATTCATCCGCAACTCGTTGACCACTGATGATGTGCGTGTTATTCTTTTGAAATACCAAGATTTTCACAATATAGACTCTTGAGAAATGCTTGGGCTAGCGAACCTCACAACTTTTGAATCTGATATAGAGGTAATGGATGGCGACGAAGGATATTGACAATACCGTTGATTTTATTGATATTTTACCAGAACCACGCCGCACGTTGCTTCCCTCTTTTCCAAGTCAGAAAATGATATCCAGCGTGCTTCCAGAATTTGGTGTAACTCTGGACAAATTTGGAATAGCCGGCTTTGGCTCGTGGATAGCGTTCACACTTGAAAACCCTGATGAAATTTGGGATATCCGTGACTCTTTGGATGATCCGGATGTTCGGGTGATGCTTTACTTTTGTTTCTTTGGGGAACACTTGCGAGTCCCGGCCTTTTGCGTCGAGGTCAAATGGGCTGACGAGGGTCTGGAAGTAAACGGCTTTGTCCTATTAACCCAGACCGACGAACTTGAAGCGCTTCGAACAGGCAATTTACTTTTTAGCGCAGAAAAAGAATGGGAACGTGAAAAACTGGTTCGGAATCTAAATGACTCAGCCCTGATGAAATATGACAAAGATCTACTTCAGGATGCTCTCGAGCTTATCGATCAAGCCATTCGGCTCAGTAAAGTTGGCAGAGCCTACTTGTTTAATAATCGCGGACTGATCCGATGGAAAATGGATCTTACAGATCAGGCAAAGGTAGATTTTCTGGCATCGATTGATTTAGACCGAGAAAACGGTGACCCATATTTCAATCTTGGTCTTATATGTCTGGATGAGTCGGACTACGATAAAGCCCTACACTACCTTGGCAAGGCAGTAGAAATTGATCCGGACGACAGTCAGTTTCTTGCTGAATTGGGTCACCTGTATCTTGAAATGGACAGGGAAAAAGAAGCTCTGACACTATTCGAACAAGCCTTCCGAAATGATCCGAATGATGCTCAGGTTGATTTTCATCTTGGCCACTATTTTTTGTACAAGAAACGGCAACCTCGACGCGCCGTAAAACATTATAAGCAGGGCTTGGAAAAGGATCCAACAGATGAGTTTGCACTGGCGGATTTTGCTGTAGCTCACATGATTCTGGGCAACAGAAGAAAAACCATGCAGATTTATAAGCTAATTGAAAAATCCAGTCGCATGGCGCCTTACACGGTTAGCCGCCTGGTTTATCTGAATTTGCAGATGGGATATTATGACAAAGCATTGAAGTATTATGAACGCGCTTTGGTAGACAAAGAGCCTTTCGAGCCCGAGTGGCTTCATTATAACGCGGCATTGATTTATGCCAGGACAGGAAGATATAATCAGGCGCTAGAGGTTTTGGACCTTGCTGTTCAGGCTGGAGGCGAGGCTGTGATAGATAAGGCCCTTACGGACGTAGTCCTTCAGCGCTTCAAAAGGACTCCTTGGTTTCGAAAACTTGTCAGATTGTCCAATAAAAGACATGAAGGGTAGTATTTTTTCGTTTTGTGTTTTCTTCCGTGGCGTTATAACTTGCCTTTAATAAGGATGACTTCACCTCAAGGCTCGTCGATGGAAGTTCGCGTCTTTAATTCTGGGTTTAATGTCGTCATGAGCAGCGTAACGTCAAACTTGAGCACAGAGGCAACTGCGGCGCCAAACCACTTGACTCGATAATTCAACACTTTTCCGGAGGTTTCATGGAAGGCTTTCGACCGGGGCAAAACCCCGTCCCGATCAAAGAATTGCAGCGGACAGTAGAGGAAATCAGGGACAGGATAAACCGTTTCCTAAAAGGTTGGGTTTTATGGGTAGCAGTTCTCGTTGCTATCTGTGTTTATCTTGCTTCAGGTCTTTATGTAGTTGGGCCAGGAGAAAAAGGCGTTGTGTTGCTTTTTGGCAAGGAACATTCAATAACCGATTCTGGCCTGAGATATAGGCTTCCCAAACCATTCATGAATCAGATCGTAGTTGATGTGAGTAAAGTCAGACGAGCCGAAATAGGTTTCCGAAGCGATGGTACGAGGACTCGCGCCGTTCCGGCCGAATCATTGATGCTTACTGGTGACGAAAACATTGTGGACGTCCAGCTCTTTGTCCAGTACATGGTTCAGAACCCTGTGAAGTTTCTTTTCGGAGCCGAAGCCCCGGAAAACGCTCTCCGAGCTTCAGCAGAAGTGGCGTTAAGGGGGGTCGTCGGCGAAAACACCATAGACTATACGATGACAAAGGGAAGAATGGAAGTACAGAAGAAGGTGGAAATTTACCTTCAAAAGTTGCTGGATGATTACAATACAGGTCTACTTGTCACTCAGGCTCGGCTCCTCGTCGTGGATCCGCCGGCCCAGGTTCAGGAGGCTTTTCATGACGTGGTGAGGGCTTGGGAAGATAGAGAGCGGCTCATCAAGGAAGCCGACGGATATTCTGAAGACATTATTCCCAAGGCCAGAGGTTTGGCTCAACAGGAAATCAGACAGGCTGAGGCATTTAAAGCCGAGAGAGTTATTCGGGCCACGGGAGACGCTCACAGGTTTTCTCTTGTGCGTGCGGCATATTCGCAAGCGCCTGAGGTTACAAGGGAAAGACTATATTTCGAAGCTATTGAAAAGTTTTTTCCATTGACACGGAAACTGGTTACTCAAGGCAATAATTCAAACGTCCTTCCTCTCCTAAATATTACAGAAACTGGAAAG
>DYRE01000507.1 GCA_020718965.1 Desulfomonile tiedjei | reverse complement strand
CGTGAATTGGACTTTTGGTTCGTTTGTGATAAACAATTACAAACGGAGGAAAATCCATGCGAAAAAAACGTCACAACTACACCCCGGAAGAGAAAGTTTCCATTTTGCGTCGCCACTTGGTCGAACATGTCGCAGTGTCTGACCTGTGCGACGAGTATCACCTTCAACCCAGGATTTTTTATGCCTGGCAGAAGCAGTTTTTTGAAAACGGATCCGCCGCATTTGTCCGTGACAGCCGACCTCAAAAACGTGTCGAGGAAGTTAAAATCCAGCAGCTTGAAGCCAAGTTGACCAGAAAGCACGAAGTCCTTTCTGAGCTGATGGAGGAGCATATCAAGTTAAAAAAAGAACTTGGGGAGCTCTAACCGGCAGCTGGGTTCCTCATGATATTCGCGATGCCGTTGTTGATTATGTCAAAGAGTGGAGCGTCAAGGCGGAGATTCCATTGAAGCGCTTTATCTCCTGGCTGTCG
Organism: Desulfomonile tiedjei; assembly: GCA_020718965.1. Taxonomy (GTDB): domain Bacteria; phylum Desulfobacterota; class Desulfomonilia; order Desulfomonilales; family Desulfomonilaceae; genus CAJBEZ01. The sequence goes on along the minus strand of DYRE01000507.1, from coordinate 1,017 downwards.
GTCTCAAAGAGCAAGTTTTATACCTGGATCAAGCGGTACGGCAAAGTGAACGAACACAACGCCCCTATTCCCCGTGATTTCTGGCTCGATCCCTGGGAAAGGGCAGCCATTATCAAGTTCGCCGAGAACAACCCGCTTGAGGGATACCGTAGGCTGACCTTTATGATGCTGGATCAGAATATTGTGGCAGTCAGTCCCTCAAGCACCTGGCGTGTTCTCACAAAGGCAGGCATGCTGCAGAAGTGGAACAAAAAAACATCTCTGAAAGGAACTGGATTTGTTCAGCCGCTGCGTCCCCATGAACATTGGCATGTGGACATCTCTTATCTCAACATCCATGGCACCTTCTACTATCTGTGCAGCTTTCTCGATGGCTGCAGTCGCTCCATCATCCATTGGGAGATCAGAGAGCAGATGACTGAAACAGACGTCGAAATAATCCTCGAACGGGCCAAGGAGAAATACCAGGAAGCCAGACCCCAGATTATTTCGGACAACGGTCCCCAATTCATTGCCAAAGATTTCAAGGAGTTCATCCGAATCTCAGGGATTACCCATGTAAGGACGTCGCCTTATTATCCGCAGTCAAACGGCAAACTGGAGCGATTCCACAAAACCATTAAAACTGAATGCATTCGTCCCGGTGTTCCACTTTCTCTTGACGATGCCCGCAGAATTGTAGAAAAGTACATTGAGTACTACAACACTGTCAGGCTGCACAGCGCTATTGGCTACATCACCCCAGCAGACAAGCTGAATGGCAGAGACCAAGAAATATTCAAAGAACGAGACAGAAAGCTTGAGGACGCCCGAGAACTGAGAAAGCAAAAACGACAGAAGGCCTTCTCTGAAATCATGCATCCAAAGGAACAAAATACACCCTTACAGCAGGCGGTCTGAAAGTCCATTTCCGACTGAGGCAAAACAATCACCCTACTGCGCACATGACCCTTTCAACAATTTCATTAAAACTTTAGACACATAGCGGGGCTACATAGTTTGCACCTCTATCTCTCC
>DYRE01000106.1 GCA_020718965.1 Desulfomonile tiedjei | reverse complement strand
GTTTTCAAACAGGGACCGGTATTTTACCGCCGATTCTTCCAAGTTTTTGTAAAGTAACGCATTCTCAATAGAAATCGCAGCTTGCGCCGACAGGACCCCCATGACTTCGACTCGTTCGGGTGTAAATGCGCCTATAGTCTGGTTGTTCTCCATGTACAGGATTCCGGACAATTGGCCTCTGCGCATTATTGGGAGACAAAAAACAGATTTGGGTCTCTTTCTAGCCATATAATCATCGTTAACAAATGCGTTTGCCGTCGCGGCATCGTCTAAAATAACGGGTTCTTTTGTTCTGGCGACATAATTCACAACAGCCAGGGATAATTCTTCGCTGTCCTCTATTCGAATCGCGCTAAGTTCAAATTCTTCTCCCTTGGTTATGCTGGTCGTGGCTTCTATAACGAGAGAGTTGTTCTTTGTCAGAATCAGCAAACCCTTTTCGGCGCCCGCAGTTTCAATCAGTAAGCTCATAAGCCTCTTGAGCAAAACGTTGAGGACGATCTCACCCGACAAAGCTTGCGAGGCCCTAAGCACAGCGGCCATGTCGAGCATTCCCTCCGGCGCGCTTGCAGGAGAATCAGGGTAAACAGCGGAAATTTGGGACTTACCCACCTGCGATAAAGAGTTCTTCACAAGCAGATTTGGATAAACTTCGTCCAGATGTCTTACTTTGGCTAGAGCGCCCCACTTCAAGTAGCAAGATCTAGCCTCTTGCATATAAGCCCGTGCGCTGATCATTTTATCGGTGGACGCGTAGAAAATTGCGGCCCTCTCTAAAGCTAAGGCTTCTTCGTTTAAGTATTCGTTTTCACCAGCAAGTTTGATGGCCATATCATAATGATCAGACGCCTCATGATAACGGCGCAAAACCCTTGCTCGTTCAGCCTCAACCAGATGAAACTTGTTAAGATAATTCATTGGAGCAGCGCTACTCCATTTCTTAAGTATCTTCTGATTCCTGGTTACTTTTTTGAGTATTGAATCCTTTGGTTTTACATCCGATTCACTCAAAAGGCCAAGCATGGAAAGACTGCTGTAAAAGGCCGCCAGAGGAACAAGAACAGTACCCTGGGCCCCGTCCAGGTAATTCTCAACTACGGAAGAATTTTCAACCGCTTCTGGGTAATTGTGAAAAACGTAGCAAAGAATCAGTTTATGTACAAATGTAGAGAGAATAATAGCCCGTTCGTTTAGCTCGAACATAGTTGGCAAAATATCTTTCTCGTTATAAGCTTTCCCGATCAGGAGACAGTTATTTTCGCAATGCCCCATCAAATTGAGGACTCCCTGGTGATAAATCTGCGCTAAATACTTCGTTGTTTCCTGCTTTAGTTTCCCAATCGCATTGGTGTAAAGGGCAAGATCCTTTTCGAGTCCTGGTAGTTCCTTACCGGCCGCATACCCTTGAGTGCAATAAAACGCTCCAGAGAGCGCAGCATATTCCAAATCTCCAACTTGTAAGCCAACCTGATAGCCGTCCCGCAGTGACGCCAATCCAGCCCGAAGCGGTTCATGCCAGATTCGTATGAACGAATTTACGACAAAGTTTATCCTGGCCTCATCCTCTTTAAGATTTACCTTATTTACCAGCTCTAAAGCCAAATCCCCCAGTTTACATCCTGAATCCACATCTCCAATTATCGTGCAGAGAATCATTGCGTAGGCGGAAAAGGCTAAGGCCGATTGACGGGCAATGCCGTATTTGATTGATAGCCTGACCATTTTGAACACTACCAGGGGAAGAAGATTCGGTACAACGGTATATGTTGCGGAAATTATGCTGGCCAGAATCCTCATCACGGCAAGCTTTTTTGGATCTACCATTTCCGGGAGATCTACCAGTGTTTCCATGCCACGATTGGCCAAAACCAATTTCGTTTTCATGAAATCAGCGAATACCGTTAATTTGCCTGGATCCTTAGGAAATTTTTCTCCAAGAAGCGCTAGAACCGGAAAGGCTGTGAGTACGGCGTCAACCCTATTGTTAAGGGCTATACACGCCATAATTTTCATTTGATAAACTTTGACCTTGTCCAACAGACGCGTTGCCTGTTCAATAACAATAGAAGCCAATCTCTCCATTTCATCAAATTTGGTAGTCAGGTAAGCTGATTCAACAGCCTCAAGAAAAAGCGCCAGCTTAAGTTCGTAATGGTCTTGCCAATTATCTTCTCCAAGTAAATTCAAACCCGTTTTGAAATGCGCCAATGAAGACTCATATGCCGCGGACGCCTTAGCTCTCTTGCCTGCCCGAAGGTTCATTTCGGCAAGCTCGACCTGCTCCTTGCCATTTGAAACAAGATCTTGAGCTAGATTAAGCTGGTTGACTATTTCAAATATTTCATCATCAAGATGATCCGCTGGAGTGTTAGCTAGTATGGCCCGCCCTAACCTCAGGTGAATTCCTGGCCTCTCATTTTCTGGAATTAACGAGTACGCAGCGTTTTGTATTCGATCATGGGCAAACTTGTAATCAATTTTCTTTGTGTTGGCCACATCCGCAACTTCCAGTTCGATCCGTTTGTAACCGGCTCCAACCGGAAATATCAGACCTTCAGAGACCGCAACGTTAAGCGCGACCACTATGTTTCTTGGGGAATCAGTGAACGACCAGGCCAGCGTATTAACCCCAAACTGATTTCCTATACATGCCGCCTCTTTCAACAAATCACGAGTAATTGCCGGTAATCTTTGAATCTTGTTTACCATCAAATCCACCACATTGTCGGTGATCTGGCGTCGTTGAATTTCCTCCATCGACCATAGCCATCCGCCAAATTCGCTATCGAACTCAAGAAGCCCTTCGTCATGGAGCGCTTTGAAGAACTCTTTCAGGAAGAAAGGGTTACCCGCTGTCTTCTGGTGAACCAACTCCGCTAACTGAACCACTTTCAGTTTGTCCCTGTGAAGGGTGGCGGATATCAATTCAACAACATGTTCAAGCTCGAGAGGCCCCAACTGCAGAATATTAATACGTATATTCTCTTTGCGAAGAGTTTCCAAAGTCAGCATAACAGGGTGAGACTCATCCACTTCTTCATCTCGAAACGAAATAATGACCAGAAGGTATTTTGTTTCAGCGTCCGTCATAATGAGTTCCAATAGTTTGAGTGAAGACGCGTCCGCCCATTGAACATCATCCAGAAAGACAACCAGTGGTTGCTCTGGACGACAAAAAACTCTTATGAAAGTCTGGAACACAATGTGAAAACGGTTTTGGGCTTCAATTGGCTCAAGTTCAGGGACATCAGGCTGAGAACCAATTATGAGTTCGATTTCCGGTATCACATCCATTATGACCTTGCAGTTGGATCCCAATGCGTCTAACAGCTTGGATTTCCAGGCGACCAGGTTTTCCTCGCTCTCGCTCAAAATCTGGTTAACAAGCTCTCGAAAAGGCGCCACGACAGCGCCATGAAGAACATTGCCATGAAGCTGGTCAAATTTTCCCGTCAGGAAATACCCACGTTGCTCAGTGATAGGTTTGTAAAGCTGCCTCACCAACGAGGTCTTGCCGATACCTCCCTGACCAGAAACTGCGGCGATCTCTTTATTACCAGCGGCAACTCGATTAAACGCCGCTATTAGAGCCTTTTTTTCATCATCTCGGCCATAAAGATGAGGCGTAATTACGAATTTCTCGGGAATGTCGGAACAACCGAGTCGAAAAACCTTGACTGTATTATTGGACCTGACCTCACTCAGGCATGAATCCAGATCTACCTTAATTCCAAAAGCGCTTTGATATCTATCTTCCGCGTTCTTGGCCATAAGTTTTAGGATAATCTCAGAGATACCTTCGTCTACCGCGTGATTGATTTCGTGGGGAGGCGTCGGTTTCCTGGCTACATGGCAGTGAACCAATTCCAGCGGATCTGTTGTCTCAAACGGGAGTTTTCCTGTGAACAATTGGTAAAATGTTACCCCGAGTGAATAGTAATCACTTCGATAATCTATAGGACGATTCATTCTCCCTGTTTGCTCCGGCGACATGTACGCCAGGGTGCCGTCGAGGACACAAGGGTTCACCATTATGGCGTTTTCCTGGGTTAGGTCCGTCGCAATCCCAAAATCAATGATCTTCAACTGATTGGTGGCCCTGTTCATGACAATGTTTGAAGGGTTGATATTCTTGTGAACTACTTTTACCGCATGAATCTGGCCCAGACCGACGCAGGTTTGAATTGCAATCAATAAGCATTCTTCCAGACTAAATCTTTGGGAATTCATCAACAGATTGAGTGATACTCCGCCGAAATCTTCAAGAGTGATTATTAGACCATTATGATTTTTCTCAATTGAGTAAACCTCAATTACATGCGACAATTTCCCCAACTTCCTAATAATTCTATATTCCTGTTTGTAATTAACAATTTGTTCAGGTGTTGGATCATCTCGTTTGAGAATTTTCAGAATGACCGGTAATTCTTCAGCGCCTCTAACGGCTCGACAAACTGTCGAGGTACTGCTTTCATAGATCTTTCTAAGATATCGACATTCCGAGACGCTGACCATTAAAGATCTCCTTACGGGTTAGCCGGGCTGACTCATTTCGGTAGACAAACTCACAATGCATTGTATCGATAGATCAAGTGATGTCCGATTCTTTTGTTAAAAAAGGATTTGGTGATTCTATTTACTGAGCCCCTTGTAAAAGTGCTTGTTGGATGTTTAAGAGCGTGTAATAAAGGAACTTCACGGATAGGTCCGCGGTAAAGTGTTTTTTACAAAAAAACGAATTGTCACAGGAGTCCAGTGAAGCCTGGAAAGACAATATCACGGTTAATGGGAACACTTCAACCAGGACATTTTCTTGGTCAGAGGAGTTCTGTAAATCTCCAATAACCGAAAGGGACTGCAACTCAGGAATAACATCATGAAAACCATATTTGCGGACGATATTACAAGGGCCGTACGTAATCTGTGCATTCAGGCGTGTACAATATTGGGCGATGACGTAATTCATCAAATCAGGTCCGCGTTGGAAACCGAAGAGTCCCCTATCGGTCGGATGGTTTTGGAAAAAATTATTCAGAATGCGGAAATAGCGGCTTCAGATCACATTCCCCTTTGTCAGGACACTGGTATGGCGGTTGTTTTTCTTGAAATTGGTCAAGACGTTCACATTGTGGGAGATTTATTGTCAAATGCCATCAACGAAGGAGTCAGGCAGGGATATAAAGACGGGTTTTTGAGGAAATCGACGCTTGATCCGATCACCCGTGTCAATTTTGGTGATAATACGCCGGCAGTTATACATACTGAAATAGTGGCTGGAGAAAAATTCAAAATCACGTTTGCCCCTAAGGGGTTCGGGTCCGAGAACATGTCCAGAATTATGATGTTTCCTCCCTCTGCGGGTATTGAAGGCGCCAAGGATTTTATTGTCCAACGGGTCTTGGAATCTGGGGGTAATCCTTGTCCTCCTGTTGTAGTCGGTGTTGGGCTAGGGGGCACCTTTGAGAAATCAGCGTTGATCGCCAAGAAAGCTCTTTTAAGACCATTGGGATCACAGAATCCCGATCCGGCTCTAGCTTCCCTGGAACAGGAGCTTCTGAAGAAAATCAACAGTAGTGGCATAGGCCCTATGGGATTGGGAGGAAAAACCACCGCATTGGCGGTCCACATAAATTCTTTTCCTACGCACATTGCAAGTTTACCGGTTGCTGTGAACATACAGTGCCACTCATGCCGCCATGCGGAGATTCAACTATGAACGCTCAACCACGAAAAATCTTTGCGCCTCTTGAAAGTATTGTTGTCAATAGTCTCAGAGCTGGTGACGTTGCGTTACTCTCCGGTTTCATAATCACCGGGAGGGACGCCGCTCACAAGCGGATGGTTGATTTGATAGAAGCCGGTGAACCTTTACCTTTTCGAATAGAAGGCGAGGTAATCTATTACGTTGGCCCGACCCCTGCTCCTCCAGGTCGTCCTATTGGGGCTGCCGGTCCAACTACGAGCTATCGCATGGATCATTACGCTGCGTTACTCATTGAAAAGGGATTAAAGGGCATGATTGGAAAGGGGCAGCGCTCCACTGAAGTTAAAAGCGCCATGATGAAATGGAACGCTGTCTATTTTGCCGCAATAGGAGGAACAGGGGCTCTTATGTCTCGCTGTGTGAAACAGGCTGAAGTTATTGCATGGGAGGAATTAGGGCCCGAGGCTGTTAGAAGACTTTTTGTTGAAGATATGCCATTGATAGTGGCAACCGATGTTCTGGGCAATGATTTGTACTCTACGGGTCCAGCTCATTATAGCGCTGAGGGGAGGTTATGAAACATTAAATATACTGGTGGTCTGATTCTTATGTTTCTTGGGAAAACGGGCATTGTCTTTCAAACATTATAGGTTGATTAAAGGACATGCTCTTGTTGTAGCTGCTACGGCAATTTGGTCCGGCAATTTTATTGTAGCGCGTATACTTGCTGATACCGTGCCTCCTGTTATCCTGGTTGTTCTTCGTTCGGTTATAGCCGCTATCTGTTTGTTTCCTTTCGTAATACGTCCACTCTGGAATAGCATTCCGGTAATTCGGAAACATCTCGGTTATCTTGCCCTCACCGCTTTCCTGGGGCTGACGATGAGCAATATGCTTGTCTACGTTGCCGCCACATTTTCACCGGCATTGAATATGTCCCTGATCGCCATCTTCTCCCCGGTTTTTACAGTCATATTGGCGCGAATATTCCTGCAAGAGGCGTTAACGAGTCGTAGAGTTATTGGTCTGTCAGTCGCTATTTCAGGGGTTATCTTTCTCTTGACCAATGGACAGGTTTCTAATTTAAAAGATTTGACGTTTTCTATTGGAGATGTATGGATGTTGGGCCAGGCTGCGTCTTTTGCTCTGTATAGCATTCTGGTTCGAGCAAGACCTCTTGAACTGCATCCCCAGGCGTTTCTGTTTTCGCTGTTTATTTTAGGAACGCTTTTCCTAACGCCCTGGTTTTGTTGGGAACTCTCCGGAATGTCGTTGAGCGATTTTTCACCAAAAACCAGGTGGGCTATTCTTTATCTAGGGATAGGCCCTTCTTTGCTGGCCTATTGGTTTTGGAATGAATCCGTAGGGATTATTGGCCCTGCCAAAGCATCATTTGTCTATTACCTTCTCCCCCTGTTCAGTGGAATGGAGGCGCTTTTCCTGTTGGGAGAGCCGGTAACCTGGGTTCACATTGTTAGTGGAATAATGATTCTGACCGGGGTTATTGTCGCAACA
>DYRE01000506.1 GCA_020718965.1 Desulfomonile tiedjei | reverse complement strand
TGTTAGTCTGAAGGCCTATATCTTGTATCAACACAATCAGTGCCAGGTCACCCAACCCCTTCTTTTGGAACAACTGCAGGAATGGGGAGTAGACATTTCCGCAGGACAACTCAACCGAATCCTGACCGAACAAAAAGACATCTTTCACAATGAAAAAGACGAGATTCTGTTAACGGGGCTGAAGGTGTCAGCCTATGTCCATGTAGACGATACCGGCGCACGCCATAATGGAAAGAACGGCTACTGCACCCATATCGGCAATGAATGGTTTGCATGGTTTCAGAGTACAAACAGCAAAAGCCGAATCAATTTTCTCGAACTCCTTCGCACAGGGCAGACAGATTATGTGATCACGGAAGATGCCCTGCAATATATGGATAACCAAGGCCTTGCTAAATCCATACTCCATTCGCTGAACAACCATCCCAAAAAGGAATTTACAGACCTCGCTGAATGGAATGCCCACTTAAAAGAGCTGAAAATCGTCAATCACCGACATATCAAAATAGCCACAGAGGGCGCCCTCATCGGCAGTTTGCTCTATCACGGTCTGCCTAAATACTTGGTCATTGTCAGCGATGATGCGGGTCAGTTCAATATCCTCAATCATTCCCTGTGTTGGATTCATGCAGAGCGCACCCTCAATAAGCTGATCGCACCCAATGAGGAGAAACGCCAGATCCTCGAAAGCGTCCGAAAGCAGGTTTGGGACTTCTACAATGATCTTAAGGCGTATAAGATGTCCCCAGACCAAACGAAAAAGATTGAACTGGAAAACAGGTTCGACGCCATATTTAATCAGCAAACAGGCTACCAGATGCTGAACCTGGCATTGAAACGCCTGTATGAAAACAAAGCTGAACTCCTCCTCGTCTTAGACAGACCCGAAATCCCGTTACACAACAATTTAAGCGAGAATGATATTCGCGAATATGTCAAAAGACGGAAGATCTCAGGCAGCACTCGGAGTGAACTTGGGAGACGGTGCAGGGATACCTTCACAAGTCTCAAAAAAACTTGTCGAAAATTGGGTGTTTCCTTCTGGAACTACCTCCTGGATCGTCTCTCCAATGCCACCAACATTCCTCCCCTTCACGAAATCATCGCTCAAGCCGCAAACGCCCCTTGAGGATTTCCATAGATGCCTACTCGAGGAACTTGCCAAAAATTCAAATTCGAGTATCATGGCATATCAAAAATGACGGGCGCCTCTTTATGCCTATACCCGAACTTTTTGAGATGTTACTTTTTCTTCTTATAACCACCTGAACTGACGAATAAACTGTCCCGGCCCGCACATTGGGCAAGAAGGGGGACGTCTATGCTTTTATGCGATTTTCTGGGATAAGCTCAAATTGGTTTTCTCTTGCTATTTCTTCCCCCATTTTCGATGAACGACTCACCGACGGTTGGCTTATCTTGTCAGGGGGATAATAAGGATAGAGGCACGTTGTTCCGATGTTGACTTGTTAGGCAACAAAGAAACAAACTCCCGTGCTCATT
>DYRE01000105.1 GCA_020718965.1 Desulfomonile tiedjei | reverse complement strand
AAGTTGAGATCTTGAATTAAAATACCATTCAGGAAATTAGCGAAGGAGGTTGCAATGGTTACCCCAGACTGGATTGAAGGAGAAGATTTAAGAAAATATACGGATTTTCTTTTTTGGCATTATCGAGTCATGGATTCTTTCTGGTATATTTTTATAGAGCAAGAGCGTGGGACCGATGAGGCCAACCGGTTAAATGAAAAAGTTTGGAGAAAAATCGCAGGCATGGCGGCAAAAGACATTGTTAGCAGATTTAAGATAAGCGAAAAAGGCTTGGTCGGATTTGTAGCCGCTCTAAAGTATTTTCCGTGGTCAATAATGGTCGGATATGAAATTGAAGCAAAGGACTCTGAAGTCATCATATCTGTTCCCCATTGTCCGACTCAGGAAGCCCGCATAAGGAGGAATCTGGGAGAATACGCATGTAAGGAAATGCATCGGGGAGAATTCGAGGGATTTACTCGTGTGATTGATCCGGCTATTCGAGTTGAATGCGTACATGCTCCCCTGGATCCCCATCCACCCGAAAGATTTTGTCAGTGGAGATTCACTGTCTGAAGGTTGATGTGAATGCTGGACCTTTTCAGACAAAGTATTAAGAAGGCAGTGGAATGTTTCTTACCAGTATCGGATTAATGAGTGACAAGTTTCCAGTTCATGATGTCTTTCCATTCAATATTAAGGCTTTTCAGTCGACCAGGCATATTGAATTAACATCCAGAATCAGTTTTTTCTCCGGCGAAAACGGAGTCGGCAAGTCTGCCCTTCTTGATTCAATAGCAAGAAAATGTGGTTATTTGCCATGGGGTGGGAGCAAGACTCATAAGGCCCATTGCAACCCGTATGAGTCGGAACTGTCCAAATTTGTCCGACTGAATTTTGCCGTTAAGCCGCGATACGGATTTCATTTCAGAGCGGAATCTTTTTTCAATTTTGCATCTTCGCTCGATGACATAATAGTCGATGACCCTGGAAGGGTAGGATACTTTGGAGGTCAATCTCTGAATGCCCAATCACACGGTGAGTCATTCCTCAGTTTCTTCAAGAGTTATTCCAGCAGTATAGACGGACTTTATCTAATAGATGAGCCGGAGTCAGCGCTTTCTCCACAGAGTCAGGTTGAATTTGTGAGAGTGTTGTTAAAGAATGTTTCCTCATCAAACAAACAGTACCTTATCGCTACATTATCCCCTATAATACTGGCTTGTCCAAAGGCGCAAATCTTCGGCTTTGATGGCGTGGAAATTAAGGTCCTACCGTTACGCGACACACAGGTTTTCAAACTCTACAAGAGTTTCATGGATGATCCTGAAGGTTTTTTCAGTCTTCAAAGTAAATGCTGAACAAAACGGAGCCATGATTTGGACACAATCATCATAAGAAATATTCTGGATAGTTTGGCCGACTGTATCATCGTTACTAACAGTGACGGAGATGTTATGTACGCCAACAGGAAAACCAAGGAAATCCTTGGCTATTCCTTCGACCAACTAAGGGAACAGGGGCTGGGTCTGGTCTTTTTCGTCCGTGATGAAAATTATGAGTTTAATCAGATTCTCACCAATGCAATATGGAACAGGGCCGTAAATGATTACACCGAGGTGGATTACTTTCCACCGGATGGTGGCAAGAAGAGACTGGCGGCGACAACTTCATACCTTATGGAATCCAATTCCGGCAAGACTCAATTCATTGGTTTTGTGGCTATTTTCAGGGACATCACGGAAGTCTTCACTTTACGCCAGAAGGAAAAGAAATTCCTGGAGGACAGGGACCGGGTTGCAACCGAGAAAATGAGAAGTCTAAACAAATTGGCCATGGGGGTTGCCCATGAAATCAGGAATCCCGTAGTAATGATTGGTGGATTCGCTAATCGAATAATCAAGCTTGACGGCAACAACATGGAAGCCATATCGTACGCTCATAAAATAATTGAGGGGGCCAGAAGACTTGAATCTCTCGTAGATGAGGTGCAATGCTGCGCCAATCTGGCTAATATCAAGGCCGTGGTAGCGTCTTTGGTAGAAGTCGCCTTTGAAACTGTTAAAGAAATGGAAATCCAGGCGGCAGAGAAGTCGATCAAACTTTTGTTTCATGATTCAAGCTCTAAGAATAGCAAATCCAGGTTCGACCCTGATATGATGAAAGTAGCGATTGGTAACCTGCTGCAAAATGCTATAGATTTTTCTTCGGTGGGTTCGGAGATCGACATATTCATACATGAAAATGATAACGAGACTATTTTGGGGGTTAAAGACTATGGAGTAGGGATAGCTGACGCTGAACGAGAATTTGTTTTTGATCCATTCTTTTCCACCAAGGCGCAGGGAACGGGCATGGGACTGGCAGTAACGCAAAGAATCGTTAATGAACATGGAGGGAGAATCCAACTGGACTCCATTCCTGGAAAAGGATCCCTCTTCAGGATTAGCATACCCCATGACTTTTTGAGAAGCGTATATTAGTAGTCTGTTATCGAACATGGAAATCAACTCCAATAGATCATTTCAATGAATCATTGAAGACGTTTTTTGGGTTGCGGAGATCTACTGGGGTGGACTCTTTCCCCGAATCCCTTCTCGAATCTGACTTAAGATGATAATATAAAAATGTTATTCAGTGTTAGGCAGGGTTAAGATTACATGAGACCTTATCCAGTGATGATGAATTTGCAAGACAAGCGCGTTATAGTTGTGGGCGGCGGAAGAGTAGCGTTCCGCAAGACTACCGGGCTTATCGATAGCGGAGCCCGTGTAGTCGTTATATCACCAAAACTTATATCTGAGATGGAGCGCCTGAAAGATGATAAGAAAATAGAATATATCGAGGCTCACTTTGATGAAAGCCTTCTGGATAATTATCTTGATGCGATTCTCATTTTTGGGACCACGGACGACCGTCAAGTCAATTTGAAGATATACAACTCAGCTTTAAATAGAAAATTGCCATGCAATATTGCAGATGTGCCAGATCTATGCACATTTATTGTTCCAGCCCTAATTTCCCAAGGTGACCTAATGATAGCAGTCAGCACAGGAGGGGCGTCACCGGCTTTGGCAAGGCGGATTAGAGAGGAACTGGAGAAGCAGTACGGTCCGGAATATGGAAAAATGACCAAATTAATGGGTGAGTTACGAAAACGTGTGCTGAATTCGAGTTGTGATTCAGATGAAAATCGGAAACTATTTTTAGAGATTATAGATTCTGAACTTCTGGAGGCTATCAGACAGAGCGATTTTCGTAAGGTCATGGAAATTCTGAGAAAAATATTACCCATGGAAATAGACGTCGAGAACGCAGTGGGAGATAGTTGCGCAGATCAACTATAGGCTGGGGATAAGCAGTGCACCTGATGTTTTTTAAAGTGTCAGTGATATTTTATTTGATCTCTGCCATCATCTATGTGGCGTTTTTGCTGAGGTCAAAAGGGACTACCTGTGTCTCTGGTTTCTGCGTTGTAGTGGCTGGTTTTATCACTCACACGACATCGATATTGCATCAATTCTGGATACAGGGTTTTTTCCCTATGGCCACGCCCTTTGACGCAATGTCGTTGTTTGCGTGGGGAGTTATGGCTATTTTTTTGGCTTTGCAGTTTTGGGATCGAAATCCAGTTCTGGGGGCCATGGCTGCGCCGATAGCAGCAGTACTCATGCTAATCGCCTCGACATTCTCTTACCAAATCAGTCAGCCTATAATTCCAGTCCTTAGAAGCTGGTGGCTTCCGATCCACGTGTCTTTTGCGATTGCCGGCAATTCAGTTTTCACAGTCATGGCTATGTCGGGAGCTATGTACATACTCCAGGAACGTTTGATCAAACGAAAACAAATAGGAAGATTTCACAAAATTCTACCTTCGCTTCAGACACTGGACACTTTCAACCGGAGGGCATTGCCGATAGGATTCTTTTTTCTCACTCTTGGGATCATTTCCGGGGCTTTGTGGGCAAGCAGCGCCTGGGGGTCATACTGGACCTGGGATCCCAAAGAGACGTGGAGCCTAATAACCTGGTTCGCATACGCGGGAATGGTTCATCAGAGATTTGCTTTTGGGTGGCGTGGCAAAAAAGCCGCGTTGCTTGCTATAGCCGGTTTTTTTCTGGTCATGTTCACATTTGTAGGTGTTAGCCTTTTCCTGGGAGGACACCATTCGTTTGTAGATCTTTGCAGGGAAACGGTTCCCGCATGACCAGGACCAAGCTTGATTTCATAGTCTTAGGCGTAAATCATACCACGGCGCCGGTTCTGGTAAGAGAGAGAATTACTTTTCCAGGGAATCAGGAGGGGGCAGTTTCCCGGTTGGTCGCGCAAACCAAGGGGGTTGAGGAATGTGTGATTCTTTCCACCTGTAACAGGGCCGAGGTTATCGCTGCGGTGGATGACTGTGAGGACGTTTCTGAGAGACTTGTTCAACTAGTTGCTCAAATTCACGGACTTGGGGCCAATTCACTGATGCCGCACCTATACGTCAAGATGAAATCAGAAGCTATCAGACACGTTTTCAGAGTGACCTCAAGTCTCGATTCTATGGTTCTCGGGGAGCCCCAAATAGTAGGACAGGTCAAGGCCGCGTTCAAAAGAGACGCTGCCGCCAACACCACGGGGCCATTAATCAATAGGCTTATGCACAGGGCTTTCTTCACAGCCAAACGCGTTAGAACAGAGACAGGTGTGGCTCTAGCGGCTGTCTCAATCGCATATGTGGCGGTTGAGTTGGCGAAGAAAATTCTGGGAGAACTGGAACAGTGCCAAGCTTTGTTGATAGGAGCGGGCGAAATGGCTGAACTCACGGCCCGTCATCTTGCCGGCAACGTGAGAAAGCCCATCAGAATCATCAACAGAACAATTGAAAACGCCTGCGTTCTGGCCAACGAATTTGAGGGAACGGCGGAGCCCATGGACCGTCTCTTTGATGCGCTGGCCAGTGCGGATGTTGTTATAAGCTCTACGGGAAGTTGCGATCCGATCATCATGTTCAGTGACATGAAGGCGGTAATGAAGAGAAGACGGTTCAAGCCCATCTTCATGATCGATATTGCAATCCCCAGAGACATTGAGCCCAGAGTCAATGATCTCGACGGAGTTTATCTTTACAACATCGATGACCTCCAGGCAGTAGTAGACGAAAATATTGGTGAAAGGCTTGTGGAGGCTGAAAAGGCAGGCGATATAGTTGATGAAGAAGTAAGAAAGTTCATGAACTGGAACAGGTCTCTTGAATGGGCGCCCACAATAGTCGCGCTAAAAAACAAATTCGAAGAGATCAGGATCGGAGAAATTGCTCGTTTAAATGGTCGACTTGCCCCTTTGAGCGATACAGAAAGAGAGACGATTGATATATTGACAAAATCAATTATTAACAAAATAGCTCACGGCCCCATCGCATTCATGAAGCAATCTCTGAAAACATCTCGACATAACCAGCACATTGATTTTGTTCAAAGGGTTTTCGACCTTAACACTTTTGTATCCGGTTCAGAATCGGCGGAAGCGCAAATCGCAGATCATGAAACTGACCATAGGAACTAGAGGAAGCGCTCTGGCCATGTGGCAGGCACGCCACGTTGCTGACCTGCTCAAGACTATTGATGCTAAACTAGAAGTGGAACTGAAAATAATCAGGACTCAGGGTGACAAAATTCTTGACGCTCCTTTAGCTCAAATTGGGGGTAAGGGGCTGTTTACTAAGGAAATAGAAGACGCTCTACTGGATGGGGCAGTTGATCTGGCGGTGCATTCAATGAAAGACGTCCCCACGGACATTCCCCAAGGTCTCGGCATTTCTGGCGTGCTGAAACGTGAGGACCCCAGAGACGTGTTCATTTCAAGGGATATGCGACGGATAAATGAATTGAAGCCTGGTGAAAAAATTGGCACTTCGAGTTTGAGGAGGAGAGCGTTTCTTATGAGTGGTTTCCCTGGACTTGAGGTTGTGTCGATTCGAGGCAATGTTGACACGCGGGTCCGGAAAATCGAAACCGATAATCTGGCTGGGGCTTTGTTAGCGGCCGCCGGTATCATCAGAATGGGCTTTTCTGAAAGGATACGGGAATTTTTTTCGATAGAAGATATGATTCCGGCTATTGGTCAAGGGGCCATAGGTATAGAGTCCCGATTAGCGGACGAAAGAACGATGGAAATCGTTTCCAAGTTAAACGACGTTCAGACCATGAAATGCTTGCAGATTGAGCGCTGTTTCCTTAAAAGGATGGGCGGCGGATGTCAGGTTCCCCTCGCCGCATATTGTGAGCCATTCGAAGATGGCGTAAGATTTACCGCTGGGGTTGTGCATCCAGATGGATCGCCTGTTTTCAGGGAAACATACACAGGGCCTGGAGATAACGGCCTTGTTGGGGCCATTGTTGCGGACAGGCTGATTGAGATGGGAGCCGACGCAGTCCTTAGGTCTGTTCTGTCTGATGATTGGCGTCCCTGTCCTGTTGATGGAGTGTTGTGAGGACAAACCGACCGATTTGGTCGTGTCCTGGTTGAGCTATTAGGTAAGGTTTGTTCCAGGTTGCCAGAACTTGGCGTAAGGTAAGAGAAAAAAGAGGACATAGATGGTTTAGCATGAACGATAGTCAAGAGAAAAAATATCGAGGAATTGTATATCTGGTAGGCGCCGGTCCTGGTGACCCTGGATTGTTAACACTGAAAGCTGCTGAAACCATCGCGTCCGCTGACGTAATTGTTTATGATTACCTCGCAGGCCACAATTTTGTTGAAAAGGCCAAGAAAGACGCCGAACTGATTTATGTAGGCAAGACAGGCAAAGAACATTCCGTTGAACAGGTTGACATAAACCAGCTATTGGTCTCCCGGGCTTTGGAAGGGAAAACTGTCGTTCGTTTAAAGGGCGGTGATCCGTATGTATTCGGAAGAGGCGGGGAAGAGGCTGAAGAGCTTGCGAGCGCAGGAATCCTCTTTGAGGTGATACCGGGGATAACTTCCGCCATAGCGGCGCCCGCATATGCGGGAATTCCTGTTACGCACAGGGATCATGCGTCGTCGGTGACTTTTGTGACTGGACATGAAGATCCTAAAAAGGATGAATCAGCGATAGACTGGGCAGTGCTCGCAAGGAACCCCGGAACGCTAGTCTTCCTGATGGGGGTGAAAAACCTGCCGCATATTACCCAACAGCTGATCGCAAACGGAAAGCCCGCGGACACCCCGGTGGCCCTGGTCCGATGGGGGACCACGCCCGGACAGGTGACCGTGGAAGGCCCCCTTTCCACCATC
>DYRE01000505.1 GCA_020718965.1 Desulfomonile tiedjei | reverse complement strand
TTACGAAGAATAGTGGAACAGATGATTAAGAAGTGAGATTGTTAAAATCCAGAGGGAGGGGCGATTGATTAACTACTTCAACCGGAAGGTCCAACACTGTTCTCCACAGACCTTCTGTCATCACCACCTTATCTAAAAGGCAAATTAGAGGCCTCTGAGAGGCATTCTATAACGATGGTTCGGATCAGGCTCTCTGAAAGTCTGTCAGCCCATCTTATCTTCTATGGAGGTTTTCAGACAGTATCCATGCCTTTTTCTTATCCGCAGCAGCCTGTCTATCTGGTTTTCCACCTCGTCCAGAGTATCAAAGCCCTGGCTCAGATAGCGTCCCTTTGTGCCGATTCTTCCCCAATGCCTTACGAGGTAGAAGTTTCCAAAAAGCCCGTCCTGAACAGTCATTGAGTAGAAGCGGTGTTTGTTTTGTTCAGGATTGATGCAGGTAAGGTAGTAATTCATGTTTCCCTCTCTAATCTTTCCAGAAGTTCTTAAACCTGTCAGGTGCCATTTCCGTGTACCTGACAGTGTGCTGGATATTTTTATGACCCAGAAAGTGCTGGATGCTTCTGGTGTCCTGCCCCTCGTTAGCAAGCTTAAAGCCTGTGGAGTGCCTGAGCATGTGTGGGTGGACAGACAGTGAAAGCCCTGCCTCAGTGGCAGCCCTTGCGAGGATTTTTCTGAAGGCGGAGTCAGTCATTGGGGTTTTGCGCTCAGAGACAAAGACATAGGGGGTTTCAGGGTAGTCCCTTTGCACCTGCCTTAATGCCCTGAGTTCAGGCCCCCAGAGAGGGTGAGAGGTTGAAATGCCGTTTTTTCTGCGGTTGACATGGATAATGGCCTGAGAGAGGTTTACCTGACTCCACTTGAGGCTGATAAGCTCTGACACACGGAGGCCATGTCTGAAGGCAATAAGGATCATGGTTGAGTCCCTGTGGCCGTGTCGCCCGAGTTTTTTGGCAGCCTTCATGAGGGTGTCTACCTCCTGAAAGGTCAGATACTCTCTGGTTCTTCTGTCAGAGTTTTTGGGTTTTTGGGGTGGTTTTGACATGGTAAAAATGAACTTTCCCTAAAATGATGTCCGGCGCTGATCCTGAAGCTGAGCTTTAATCGTTTTTTTTAACGCCATAACGTTTTTACCTGCCTTGTCATTCAGAGAAGGGGCAGATGTTTATGATACCACAAGAGTGCCTAAAATGGTCATTTTAGGGAATGTTTTTACAGGGAAAAAGGACGGTTTTGTCGTAATATCAAATGGGCAAAAAACAACGTTAAGAATTGAATAAAACAGAAGGTTTTTAAACCTGTTAATAATGGTCTGTCATCAAAACCCGTGTTTTTCCAAAAGCTTTTTCAGTAACAAAGGCTTTATCCGAAAGTTTGTTTCACCAAGGCGCTCAACAGCCTTAACCAGGTTTAACATGCCACGGCTTGCTGCTCTGTCCAGAATACCTAAAAGCCCTGTAACATTAAGTCCATGTGCTGTAGCGATCTGTCTGGAAAATTTTTCAT
>DYRE01000104.1 GCA_020718965.1 Desulfomonile tiedjei | reverse complement strand
AATCCATTAAATCAATTCTTTTTATCCGGCAGGTGATCTTTTATCATTTCCCGTGCTTTATCGATCCCCTCTCCAGCCTTTTCCTTCAATTTTTCAGCAGCGTCTTTGGCCTTTTCAATGCCAGGGGCAGCCTTTTCTTTAAGCTTTTCCGCCTCAGTCTTTGCCTTTTCGAACCCTTCAGCGGCCTTCTCCTTTAGCTTCTCAACAGTGCTCTTAGGACAGGTTTTGGACAGTGCTTCTTCCGCATGCTCCTTGCGAGAAAAGGGGCCGGCTATAGTATCGGCTGTCTTTTCATGAGCCTTGATGATCTTACAGGCGTTATCTTTATCCTTAATCACAATCCAGCTATCTCCGTCAGCGTAAGTCACAACAGTCGAGAGTAGACAAATGACACAGATGAAAAGACCGACAACTTGTTTAGGTTTCATAACATGTTCCTATAAATAGAGATATTATCGGTAAATATTTACAGATAAATGGTTCAACATGAATCACATACTATCATAATTACCAGATGGTGTTTGTCTTCCTATCTGCGAGTCGCGTATTTAGAATAGCTTATTGGGTCCCTAAAAAAAAGCCCCAGCAAGAAAACTGAGGAAAACGACGATGACTTGGTCTGTAACTAATTGATTAACCCATTATTCTATCGAATACAATTCGATCAACAAAGACTTTCAACCTTTACCAAGCAATCTAAAACTTTTACCTTTTCGGTGGAGTGGCTGGTTTACTTGGCTTAGGGGAAGCCTTGGAGCATTCCTTTTCCTTGGCTTTCTCCGCTTCTTCTTTAGTCTTGAAAGGACCTGCTATTGTCGCGGGTGTTTTGTCGGCGGCTTTGATTATCTTGCACACACCGTTCTTGTCCTTGATGACGACGTAACTGTCTCCGGCAGCAAACGCGGTGACGGTTGTCAGGATAAAGGTGACAGCCATTAGAAAAACTATCAAACGTCTGATTTTCATTTCACCCTCCTGGAATTTTTTTCAATATTTGATTGTAATCGGCTTCCTAGTCAAGAGTAATTTCTTGTACCGGGAAAACTTTTACTGGAATTTATGCGAGGACATAGGCTGAATGTTGTTGAAGGTTCCAAAAAAGGTGAAGCAGACAATCACTAACTTGTCGGTATTTGGAGACCGTACTCAGATAAATTGCAGAAATAGGGGTACGCCCTTGTAACTTTGAAAGATTGGTTTATCATGCCTAGACGCTGCGAATCAAGTTCGCATGCGGTCATAATCTGAAACAGGAAGGGCTTTCAGCGTTCGAGATTCCCTCAAGCTGATCGGTTTGGCGTCTCAGGATACTATATAAATCGGAATCGCAGGAAAACTTCTCGATGGAAACAGCGTAAATAATATAATGAAAATAGCCTTAGTAATTCCAGGTATAAGCTCTGAAGATGAAAGAAGTTTCTATGATTTTAAGTTTGGAACCAAGTTTCTTCTATCCAGAAAACATATTTCCTATCTTCTAGCTATCCCAAGCCTGATCTCTCTTACTCCACCACAACATGAAATAAGAGTGTTCGATCAAAATATCGAAGAGATAGATTATACTTGGAAAGCTGACCTTGTTGGCATTACGGCAAGGACTATGTTTGCCAATAGAGCTTATGAAATATCCGAGAGATATAGGGCAAGAGGGATGAGAACCGTCATGGGCGGAATACATCCATCCATGTGTCCTGATGATGCGCTTTTACATTGTGACAGCGTTGTCGTCGGGGAGGCTGAAGAGACTTGGGGTACCGTCCTGGAGGATGCCGAAAAAGGTGAACTCAAAAAGCTTTACAAAGCGGAAAAGTTTGCCGATCTCAAGGCGGCGCCTATCCCTGACAGATCATCGCTTTCTAAAGAAAAATACCTTCTGGACATTGTTCAGACCACCAAAGGCTGCCCGTTCCACTGTGAATTTTGCTCCGTGCACGCATTCGACGGACAGAGGATCAGAAGTAAAACGGTAGACCAGGTAATCAGAGAGATTCAGGGCATTAATAGTTTTCACGCCAGATATAAGAAAAAGACCTCGATATTTTTCGCCGACGACAACATCATAGCCAACAGAACATACGCCAGAGAACTTTTTCGGGCTCTCGTGCCTTACAACATTAACTGGATGTGTCAGGCGTCCATCAATATCTCTCGGGAGGGGGAACTACTCGAATTGATGAGAAACAGCGGGTGTGGAGCAATTTTCGTTGGTCTTGAATCAATATGTGAAGAGAACCTCGAAATGATGCAAAAGGGAATTAATCAACGTTATGAATATATGGACGCAATAAGAAAGATACAATCCTACGGCATTCTGGTTCATAGCTCATTCATTGTGGGGTACGATTTTGATTCCCAATCCACATTTGATGAACTCATAAATTTCATTGAGGAATCACACCTTCTCATGCCTTTGATCAATATTTTGACTCCCTTGCCGGGTACGCGATTGTTCAAACGTCTTGAAGAGGAGGGAAGAATTCTGGACAGAGACTGGAGCAAATATGACACTCAGCATGTAGTCTTCATGCCGGCCAGAATGTCTCCAGACGATTTGTTGCAGGGATACAGGAAGGTTGTAAAGTCAGTTTATTCTTTTGGATCTATTTTGACAAAGCTAAGCCACTACTGGAATGAGGACTTCTGGAAACGTTCGAATGAAGCCGACCCTGTGAAGTTCATTTATCGCCTTCTATTTGCAGTTAGACTTGCCACTTTGCTGGTTTCCACCAATATCGAACGCTCAAGATTCATCATGAAAATAATTCCCCACGTCTTTGACAAACGTGTGAGAGTGTCCACCATACTGGCTTTGATGAACAACAACGATTTTGCTTCTACTCTATGATCCCTCTGAGCAAGAAAGCTGGCGCCACACAACTTCCACACTTGATTTGGTCCAGATGAACTTGTCTCAAACGCCAAGAACTTAGATCGATGTCAATACATCATCCCGCCAACGTACACACCTGCGCCTACAAAAAGGTCCGTGTTTGGAACTCTGTAAATATATGTTGATTTTTTCGAAGGCCATTTTTTGCCCGGTCTGGGCCACATGTAATCTACCCATCCATGTCCTGCTGTCTTGGCAAGGTTTACGAAATTTACGAACAGCGCCTTTTCTGTAGGGTCAGTTATTAGAAGGCAATGCGGAAGTTTTGTCAACTCCGGTTGCATGGGATGAGCCAACATCTTGCCATCCAGGTTCATCAGGAAGACGTAACTGTCTTTCCATACAAAAGGGCCATGGGGATCGTTAATTTGCTTGATGGCTTCGTCCAACCCTTTAGATGTTATCAACGCCGCCGCCTCATGTGACTTCACCACGCATTCCTCTTTTGTAGCTGCCTGCTGGGCTCCAACTATTGCCGTAAAACATAAAATTACCGTTACTATCGCAGCTATGTAAAATTTGGTCATCTTGTCCTCCTTCAGCAATCAACATAATTTACGATCTCTTCGGAATCCTCATGTTGAATTCTGGAAATGATCACTTTAACCAGGGTTTTCCCACCGGGAGTATGTTTCTGCCAAATACCTGCAAGAAGATGACATGCGCCATCATATACCATGCGGAAAGCGCACACAGCATTAGTTCGTATCCTGCAATCCTGGTCATCCCCGGGTAGCCGAAATGAGCCAGATCAAGAAGTATGAACCCTATCAGTAGTAACGTGAATGTTGTGGCCATGGCGGAATGAATTCGCATTGAAGGTATCCACATGATAAAAGTGTAGAGGGTCCAGCCTACTAGAAACCAACCAACGTCATTCGTATCCGAATGATAAATATTGAAGAAATTTAGCATGAAAATTATGCCTAGAGCGATCCAGAAAGATCCGTAGGAAACGAATGCGCTATACCCGAAATTGTTACCGCATTTGAATTCCTGAAAACCAGCTATCATTTGAGCCAACCCACCAAAGATGAATGCAAGGGCCACAACAGGACCAACTCCACACCATCCAACATTGTGAAACTGGAGAACCATAGTGGTAAGTCCAAAGCCGGCCAAACCAACTACTCCAGGGTTACCGGTCGGAGTCTCAGCGCTAGACATATAAACCTCCTTGGACTAAACGGATGGGAATTAAAGATTTAATTTTTACGAAATATTATCACTCGTCAAACTATAAGTATACATTTTTCAATTGGCGAACTCTGATCGCCCTCTCATTTTCGGGCTCCGCAGGACTCAAGAATGTCGATAAGCTCATTGTAGCCTTTAGATTTGGCAATTGACAAAGCAGTTTTACCGAACTTCTCCCTGATGTTAAGGTCCGCTCCATTTTGAACAAGAACTTTAAGAATGTCCGCTTTGCCCTCATGAGATGCTATCATAAGCGCTGTACCCCCTCCGTTGTCCTTCGCGTTGATATCCGCGCCATTTTCTATGAGCAAACGTGCTACCGGCCCAAATCCTTCAAAAACGGCATGCATTAATGGCGTAAATCCATCTTTGTCTTGGGCGTTAGGGTTTGCCTTGTTTGCAAGAAGAGCCTTGACAGCTTCAATCTTCCCGATACGACTTGCCCATATCAATTCCGTGAACCCATTAGGGTCCTTTTCATCGAGTTTAGCGCCATGCAGAACAAGGAGATTAATGGCCTCAGTATTTCCTTCGATGGCGGCTTTGGATATTGGATTCATACCGGATTGGTCTCTGATGTTGGGGTCAGCCTTTGCTCCAAGCAGAATTTCTACAATTTCCAAACGTCCTTGCGACACCGCATCCATCAAAGCAGTCACGCCCTTGTCGCAATGCTCATTTACATCCGACCCGTGTTCCAGAAGTAGTCTGGTCATTTCCTTGTCACCCCGGTTCGCCGCTACCATTAGAGCGGTAGTGCCGTTTGGGGCCCTAATGTTCACGTCACATCCTTGTTGGAGAAGACGCTTGGCCTCCGTGTGGTTCCCTTCCATAACGGCCTTTATGAGAACCCTGTCCTTGTTCATATAATTTGACAACATCACGCTACCGGCTAAGGCCAGGAATCCAGTTATAGCCAGTATCAACATCCTTTTTGACATGGAGAGACTCCTCAAAACAATATTTTAGGTTGAGGCTCACGGTTAACGGAAGCAAGAAACAATTAGCATGATCTTAAACTATCTGATTATATCATTAAAACAGTTCAACAAAAGCCTAGAAAAGAAACCGGCGCATAAATGAGTTCAAAAACCACGTGAATATATGATATCAAAAGACAACGCAAAAACCATCCAGATAACTCAGGATTGATTCTGGCCACATGCTGAAAGAGGCTGAACTGGGCAGGTAATCCTAAGCGGCCATGGATGGTTCAAAGTCATGGTGACTCCGGTTTCTTGATTAATTTAACCGGAATCCGATTTGATAGTACAGGAAATCGAACACCTATATTAGCTAACTGGAGGTTAGACTGTATGGAACAAACTGGCACAGGCTTGTCAAAAGCCTGGCATACCATGTCAGCCGAAGAAACAGCGCGGAGTTTTGGCGCCGATCTCGACACAGGACTTAGTGATAAAGAAGCAGCTCGAAGACTTGTGGAATCAGGTTACAACGAGCTTCAGGAAGCCCCTCGACCGCCCTTCTGGCGTCTATTGTTAGGCCAATTTGAGAATTTCGTAGTCATGATGCTGATTGTCGCAAGTCTTGTTTCCTCGTTTTTGGGAGATTACCTCGAGGCTTCGGTGATAATGGCAATAGTGCTACTCAACGCAATCATTGGAGTCATCCAGGAATCAAAGGCTGAGGAGGCCTTGGCGGCGTTGAAAAAAATGGCGGCGCCCAATTCCAGTGTGGTCCGGGACGGAACCAGGGTAACTATTCCTAGCAGAGAACTAGTGCCTGGGGATGTTGTGATCATGGAGGCCGGCAACTATGTGCCTGCGGATCTACGACTTATAGAAACGGTTAACCTGCGTATAGAAGAGGCTGCGCTAACAGGGGAATCTGTGCCGGTTGACAAACGAGCGGATGTTGTTCTCGAAAAAGATATCCCCCTCGGGGATCGGCGAAATGCTGCATTCATGGGAACTCTTATTTCGTACGGACGTGGCCGCGGAATAGTAGTGGCCACGGGAATGCAAACACAGATGGGCATGATCGCCGAGATGCTTAGTTCACTGGAAGCAGAACCCACACCTTTGCAGCAGAGGCTTGATCAGCTAGGTAAACAACTCGGATACGCCTGCATGGTGATCTGTTCGCTGGTATTCGTAGTGGCGGTCCTGAATCAGACCAACCTCGGGCTTATCACTGGACCGGATGGAGGACTTCTCGTCTACCTGAGTAAATACTCTAGTGTCCTGTCAGAGCTTTTTATCATTGCCGTCAGTCTCGCAATCGCGGCCGTACCGGAAGGTCTTCCTGCTGTAGTCACTATAACTCTCGCTTTGGGAATGAGAGAGATGGTTAGAAGGCACGCCCTGATGCGAAGGTTGGCCGCCGTAGAGACCTTGGGATCGGTCAGTGTCATCTGCTCAGACAAGACGGGTACGCTCACCCAAAATCAGATGACCGCTGTCCGCTTATGGAGTGATGAACATCTGTTTGAAATCACGGGTGAAGGATATGAACCAAGCGGCCAATTTCGCCATGAAGGTAAAATGATAGATTTGGCGCAATATCCCGGGGCCTTGTCAACCCTTTATTCAGGGGCCCTTGCCACAGACGCATATCTAGAGCTTTCCGACAAGAAAGAAGCTGCATCCTTCCGGATGGTTGGAGACCCTACCGAAGGAGCGCTTGTAGTAGCCGCAGAAAAAGCGGGAGGCAGCAAGACAAAACTCGAGAGACTATATCCAAGAATACTTGAAATTCCTTTCGAGTCTGAGAGAAAATGTATGTCCACGATACACCATGTGGTCAATGCTGATAATGCTCCATTCACCCTTCCCTTCCTCAAGGACACTGCTCAGAACGAAAACATATACGTAACTGCTTGTAAGGGAGCCCCAGATGTCATCATGGGATTGTGCGCTCATTACCAGCGAATGACAGGAGAAACTGAAAGTCTCACCGATGAGCGTCTGGAACGTATTGCGAATGCAAACAGACAGATGGCTCGCCAGGCGCTTCGTGTCATCGCTGTTTCATACCGGGTCACAGATTCCGCCCCTGACGTGAGTATTCCCGCCGAAGTGGAGAGCGACCTTGTCTTCTTAGGCCTGGTGGGCATCATAGATCCGGCGCGGCCCGAGGTTCTTCCGGCTATTGCCTCGGCGCGCGAGGCCGGGATACGAACTATCATGATTACTGGCGACTACCCCGATACTGCCGCAGCGATAGGAAAAGATATAGGTCTTG
>DYRE01000103.1 GCA_020718965.1 Desulfomonile tiedjei | reverse complement strand
TTACACGTTGAGGAGCTACCCGTTTGGGTTCCAGAATGATTCTGACGCCGCCGGTCACAACCAGTGAACTGATAATTTCCGCAAGGCTCAGTGTTTCATGGGTTTTTAGTATTTTCCCTAATTGGACAAAACATCAAGCTAACGCGAACGATGGTTTAGCCACAGACATCCACACCAAACGGATAGCGTTTTTATGATTCTATTCAAGGATTGAGTTATCCCCCTTCAATCTCGTCCATTTCTTTTTGCCAATCTTTCCAGAATGTTCTCTCACATTTTTCGACACAGATGGATCTAAGTCGCCACAACCCATCTCCCCCGCGGCCTCTGAACGAGTAAAAGTCCACGCCACTAAGTGAGTCACATCTGCTCAAACAATCTGTCCGCTGATCCTCTACGCTGTCAGATGAAATTACAGGGGTTACAAGCAATCCGAAATTTGTTAACAGCATGGCCAGCAGCATGACCCCTATGACTGTATAATAATTTGTTGTTGTCATGGCGAGCACTCCTTTTTTAAATATTTCTTATCTCATGGCAAAAAAGATGCTCATTCTCATATAAAGTTTCATCAGTTTGGCTTATACTAAATTAAGAACGCAAAAATAAAAGTTTGTTAAATTGTTTCAGACGCTTGTTCCAAAGCGTCGGAAAGGAGCCCAATGAATGACTGAACCGACTGAATCTTGCGTGAAACCGGCCAAAGGGCCGATTTCCACTGTGACTTCAGATGAATTTGCCCAAAACCTTGAACCCAAAATAATTGAGGAGAGAAAAATGATTGCTAGAGTGGGCAAGCCAGCCCCTGACTTTGAAGCCGCAGCCTATGAGGGTGGCGCATTCAAAACCGTCAAATTGTCGGACCTGAAAGGTGGCTGGGTAGTTTTATGCTTCTACCCAGGTGATTTTACGTTTGTTTGACCTACCGAAATAGCGACAGTTGCCGCAAAACACGATGAAATAAAAAAATTAGGGGTAACGGTTCTGGCTCTTAGTACAGACAGCCGATTTTCGCACAAAATTTGGGTTGAAGAAGAATTGTCTAAAATGGTTCCACGCGGAATGCCTTATGCGCTGGTGTCAGACGCCGGCGGTAAAATAGGGCAGGTGTATGGAGTTTACGATGAAGAAGCTGGGGTCGACATTCGTGGAAGGTTTTTGATTGATCCGGATGGGGTCATTCAGGCCATGGAAGTTATGACACCTCCAGTGGGTCGAAATTTCTCTGAGCTTATAAGACAGATTATGGCCTTTCAACACGTTAGAGCCACAAATGAAGCCACCCCAGCCGGATGGACCCCGGGTGAGCCGACTCTAAAGCCAAGCCCGGCACTGGTTGGCAAAGTCTGGAAAGAATGGAAAGTTAAAGACTGAAGAATATCACAACATGTTAGGGTCTTTGGTTTATGTTCATCCGCTGTTTGTGTCGCTCACGGATCCAATGTCTAACGAAGCGGCATAACAAACCAGCCCCAAAAGATCTCTTGTCCGCTACGATGAGCCTGTTTTAGATTTGTCTGAAGGCTCATCGTAACCCAATGAGATTTATCCAGACACAAATCGCCACAATCTTTTTAGTTATGAAATTAAACTCAGTCCAGTTTACGGATCGCTATTGATAAGACACGACAAGGGGATAGGAGATGACTGACAAAATGATCAAACGAATAACCCTTTCGCTAGTGGTTTTCTTCCTTTGTATTTCCTCTCTCGCAGCCCAGAATCAAGCTGTTCCATATCCTGAGATTTTACCCTCCTGGAACGATGGAGCAGCCAGGCAGGGAATCCTCAAATTTGTGATGGACTCCACCAATGAATCGAGCCCCCAATTCGTGTCTCCGGAAAAGAGAATCGCAGTATTCGACCAGGATGGAACTTTGTGGGTTGAGCAGCCTATGTATGCCCAGTTTGTCTTTGCTCTCGACAGAATAAAGGAAATGGCGCCAAATCATGAAGAATGGAAATCTCAGGCTCCTTTTTCGGCGATACTGAGAGATGATGTCGAAAAGATCTCCAATTTTACTAAGGAGGATATTGAGCGTATCCTGGCTGTGACCCATAGTGGAATGAGCATCGACGAATTCCATGGTATGGTCAGGAATTGGCTGGCTACGGCAAAGCACCCTCGCTTCAATCGACCTTACACCGATCTTGTCTATGAGCCCATGCTGGAAGTAGTGAAATACCTTCGTTCCAATGGTTTTAAAACTTATATTGTTACGGGAGGTGGCCAGGAGTTTGCCCGCGCCTATGCCGAGAAGGTTTACGGTATTCCTCCTGAACAGGTGGTTGGCTCCATTGGAAAAACTCAATATTCCTATGCCAGGGATGGAACGCCGTCGCTTATAAAAATTCCAAAGGTTCTTTTGATCAATGACAAGGCAGGTAAACCTGCGGGGATAAATCTCATGATAGGAAGAAGGCCTCTAGCTGCATTCGGGAATTCGGCAGGTGACAAAGAAATGCTGGAATGGACTCAGGCGAGCAAAGGGGCGACGTTAATGATGCTTGTTCACCATGATGACGCGCAACGAGAGTACTCATATGGGCCAAACTCTAAAATCGGGATTTTCCCGGAGGCTCTAATGAAGCAAGCCGAGAACAGTGGCTGGATTGTCATAAGCATAAAAAATGACTGGAAAAGAATTTTCTCATTCGACAACTAGCTTTGCCGAAGATATCATCTCATAAAATGCCCGGACCCAGATTGCCTGGGTTGAGGTCAGATTCCGGCAATCTTTTTTCTTAAAACAGAGCAGAGAGGCAGCAAAAAATTGGACCCCGTGCAGCATGACTCATCAATTTGGGATTTACCTCCTCGGGATAGCATTATTGATCCGGTATTCTGTGATCTTATCAGAGTTCTTGACTTTGTAGTAATGGAACCGAAAGACGAAAGTCAATTCAGGATTCTCGGAAAAATTCCGGACTGGCTCTCACACATGAATGAAAAACGCCTTTATCCTGGTTCGTCAATCATATTGGAAGAACTTTCCCCTTTTGTGGAAGGTTTCATCCCCACGGCGGAATCGTTGTGGGCCGAAAAAAAGAATGGAACTTTAAAATCAGGGCCGTGGACTGAAACAGATTCCTCGGGGAATGAACGCGATCTGGAGTTATGCGCTGTCAGTCTTAACGGAAGAAAGATACTCCTTCTACAGCTCCTTGGAGAGGCCTATCAAGAAAAACGAAATATTTTACAGAGTTGTAGAGAACAGGGACTAGATTATGAAATTCTCTTCAAAACTCAACAGGCTCTTAACAAAGCTCATGATATGCTCAAGAAGCAGGCGGAGCAATTGAAGGAACTCGCACTGGTAGATGAATTGACAGGACTAAACAACCGCCGCGGATTCATGACATTGGCGGAACAGCAGATCAAGATAGCTGACAGAAACAAGTCAGACCTGACGTTAGTTTATTTTGATCTTGATAACTTCAAGACCATCAATGACACTCTTGGTCACGCAGAGGGAGACAGGGTCCTTGTCCTTGCGGCTAATCTTCTGAGAGATACGTTTAGACAGTCCGATATTCTTGGCAGGATGGGGGGTGATGAGTTTGTCGCTCTCATTACCGACCATCGTGATCCTGATGAAAACTCTTTGCGAGAGCGGCTTGAAGAAAATCTGAAGAGGTTTAATTCCCAGTCGGAATTGAATTATGAGCTTGCGACTAGTATTGGAATCACCGTTCGCAGACCGGAATCCCCTTGCTCACTAAGTGAACTTTTAGAGCAATCAGACATGGCGATGTTTGAAGACAAAACCAGAAAGAAACTCAAACGTCGTTAATCCAGCCGCGCTTCAAAAACAGTCCTTTCCTTATAGGAAACTTGCGCAATGGAAAGAGTGACTAATTTACTAATATATGTTCCCGGAGATACTAAACTTGAAAAAAATTGTAGTCGGGCTGATTGTCGTTTTTATTATCATATCTGGTTACCTGATTTTCTTACGTACCCCAAACAACAAACCTCAATCGACCTATATGACCGTGCCAGTAGAAGAGGGGACACTGAGGGCCGAGATAAATTCAACTGGAACCATAAAACCCAGGGTGGAAGTCCAGGTGGGAAGCCAGGTTTCAGGCTCCATTAAGGAAATGCACGCTGATTTTGAATCAGTAGTCAAAGCCGGAGAATTGATAGCGCTTATCGACCCTGACACGTACGCGGCCAAAGTCAATCAGGCCAGAGCCAATCTTCAATCAGCCGAGGCAATGCTTCTAAAGTCGGAAGTTGCGGTAATTGATCAGGTGAGGACCCTTAACCGGAAAATTGAACTCATGAAATCCAACGCGATCAGCCAGCAGGATTATGACACAGCGGAAACGAATCTTGACGCCGCAAAGGCTCAGGTCGAGGTAGACAAGGCTTCAGTCGCTCAAATGAGGGCCAACCTTCAAGAAGCGGAACTGCAGTTGAAATACACGAAGATAATGGCGCCTGTTAATGGAATCGTGACAGCTAGAAACATGGACGTTGGACAAACCGTCACAGCAGGCTTTCAGACCCCAGTGTTATTTAGAATAGCCGAGGATCTCACCAGGATGCAGGTTTATACAAGTGTGGATGAGGCCGACATAGGTAGGGTCAGGAAGGGGCAAACCGCTACATTTACGGTTCCCGCGTTTCCCGATGATTTTTTCAACGCTTCGGTTACACAGATTAGAAACGATCCGCAAATTCAGCAGAATGTAGTTACTTATAACGTCATTCTGGACGTTGACAATGACGAGTTGAAGCTTAGACCCGGGATGACCACAACGGTCCAGATTCTGATCAGTGAAATTAATAATGCCATTACAGTTCCGGAACAGGCCTTTCACTTTTCACCGAAGGATAGGACAAATATCACTTCCGAACTTGCCCCTCTGAAAACGGGTCAACGTCGTTTATGGAAACTTGAACAGGGGAATGAAATAATTCCTGTGAATGTAGGAATTGGAGTTGTAGGAACCGAACGTACACAGATCATTTCCGACCGGCTCAAACCGGGTGATAAAGTCGTGGTGGAAGAAGTATCCATAAAAAAGGATTCTCAGCGATCATCAGGGCTTAAGTTCAGATTTTGATTCAGTTGTAAGGTTATTCCATGATCAACTTTGTTGATGGGGTAAAAATAGCGGTTGGAGCGTTGAGAGTGAACGTAATGCGTTCACTGCTAACAATGCTCGGTATTGTTATTGGTGTTGGAGCAGTCATTATCATGGTTGCCGTGGGCGCTGGAGCGCGTGAAATGATCGGAGAGCAAATCCGATCGATAGGCAGCAACCTGATACTCGTCATTCCCGGCGCCACCAATTCAAGTGGAGTTCGTTTGGGGTCAGGTTCCGTTCACACTCTTAAAGCGTCTGACGCTGAGGCTATAGCTAAAGAATGCCCCGCGGTTAAGATCACCGCTCCAAACTGGGGAGAAGTAACACAGGTCGTTCATGGCAACAAGAACTGGAAAACGCGAGTTAGCGGGACCAATGAAAACAATTTTCTGATTAGGGACTGGCCTATGCGATATGGGAGGATGTTCACCCGGGAGGAGGAAAAAAGAGCCGCCAAGGTCGCGATATTAGGTCAGACAGTTGTTGAAAACATTTTTGGAGATACCTATCCTCTAGGAAAGATTATAAGAATTAAAAGTGTTCCTTTCACTGTAATTGGCGTGTTGGAACGAAAAGGCCAGTCGCCGAGAGGCGACGATCAGGATGACGCCATTTATGTGCCTCTTAGAACATCTCAATACAGGCTTTTTGGAACACCTTTCGCTGATGAAGTTCAAGCGATCATCGTCCAGGCTAAAGATATTTCGCTTATACACGAAGCTGAGAAACAGATAGATGAGCTTCTGACTCGTCGTCACAAGATCGGACGAAATGAGGAAAAAGACTTCACCATCCGGAATTTGACAGAAATTCTGAAGACCGCGCAGAGAAGTCTAAATATAATGACCTCACTCCTGGGCGCCATTGCCGCCATATCACTTCTCGTGGGTGGAATTGGAATCATGAATATCATGATGGTTTCCGTAACCGAAAGGACAAGAGAAATTGGAATCCGCATGGCTGTTGGAGCAAGATCATCTGACATTATGCGGCAGTTTCTCGTAGAGGCGGTGGTTTTAACGGTTAATGGAGGCTTGGTAGGAACTGCAATAGGTATTCTTGGGGCCTACATTTTCTCTCGGATAAGCGGATGGCCGGCGGTTATAGACCCCTTTACAGTGATAAGCGCAATCTTGTTTTCTGGAGCAGTAGGCGTTTTTTTTGGATTTTATCCAGCTTACAAGGCATCGAGGCTTCACCCAATAGAGGCGTTAAGGCACGAATGATTCGCAAATCATAAAAACCTGCGGAAGGCTCCCTCTAAACAAAGCCCAAAGTCTCATTTTTTGAGCTTTTTCAACATGGCAATTAGCCATCTGTGGATAGGCGCCATATCCTCAAATTTTGTGAAACAGTAATTGATGATCTCCTTTGAGTAAAATTCCTGGGGTATGACGACTTCGCAAGAGGCTGTCAGCCCACTGAAAAGAAGAAGATCCGCATTCATGTGGTCTTTGTCGTAGCCCCGGGGAGTTTTTTTGTATTTTTTGACTCCTATTTCGTAGTCTCCCCTTGCATGGACTTCCTCCAAAGCTTTTCTCAGATCCGGGCCAAGCTTGGGGTCAACAACACAGTCCCTGTAAAGCTCCAGGATCTCTTTGGAAAAGCAGTGATTCCCAACTCCTAGAATTAGATTTGGCGGCTCCAGGTGAAAATAGTAGCCGGGACAATCCATTTTGGGCAATGAGCCTTCCCAAAAAAAGATACCCAGATGAGTCTTGTAAGGGGTTTTGTCTTTACTGAATCTTGTATCTCGAAATGGACGAAATATTGATCGGCTGTATCTGGTGTCAGCGACTATGGCCGGAGATATTTTACTGAGTCTCTGCCCCATTACCTTCACGAATAGCCGAGCTGGTTCCATGACATATTTCTCAAAATCAGTTTTGTGTTCTTCGAACCATGATTTGGAATTGTTGGCTCGCAATTGATTGTAGAAGTCTATGCATTCTACGGGAAAACCATTAAAATCATTCTCCAAAGTCATCTATTGCACTCTCCTTCCTGATCGCTATCTACTATAAATATTGTGAAATTAGATAACTGCTATCTAAATATGATTAACTTTATATATTTTAAATATTTACAGCTATAAATTACAAGCATAACTTCTCATAAGCCTTGACATATATTCTTTGAACGTTTAAAAGGACTCTTCGCTACAATGTTATCAACATGTTAGCGAAGAGGGATCAGCAACCCTCAATATTTTAAA
>DYRE01000102.1 GCA_020718965.1 Desulfomonile tiedjei | reverse complement strand
AGGCAGTCATCAGTGCCATATGATGGACCCCCACAATCTCGAAAGGTTAAGACCTGAGGATGAAGTTAAATTTGTATTGACAGATCGGAGTGATTACGAATGGGCCAGAGAAATTTGCCTGGAAAAGTTCACCGGTTCTCACAGAAAGGTCTTGATGGCTCCAGCATATGGCAAATTGTCTCCAAAACATCTGGCCCGGTGGATTTTGTCGGATAACCTGGAAGTACGATTGCAGTTGCAATTACATAAGCAAATATGGCCGGATTCAGTAAGAGGCGTATAACAGTTTCAACTGCCAGTGATCAGTGATTGTTGAATACCCATAAAAAAGTTGACTAGTTAGGGGTTTTTATTATATAATATTATTAGAATTATTGTTCACGCGGGGAGAGCCCCTGAAATTATGGTTCCGATCTCGAAAGGAGTTTTTTCATGAAAAGGATAATCGGTTTGTTTTTGACGCTTTGCGTGGCCGTCTCTCCGTTGACCGTTTGTTTTGCGGAAGAGGAAATTTACTGGGGCCAGGCTCCCCCTACCGATTCAGAAATCACCGATCAGGATTTTACAATTGATTTCGAGAAACACCGAACGATTCAAACATTTGGTGATCAGGAAATTTATGACACCTATAAAGCCAGGGACCTAATCCCCGATTCTCAGTCAGAACCCGAGGAGGCCCTTCAGGCTCAAATTTCAGCTCCTGTTCAGTCTCAACCGTCAGTTGGAAACACTTCGCCAATCAGAACCAACATTAGTTCCCCGTCATCTCCGGCCAGGGCGGTTCCGGCTAGCCCAGCTCCAGCAAGGGTCACCCCGGCAGCGCCAAAGCCTGCGGAAACCGCTCCGGGTTCGGTTCAGCAACCCCCTACCACGGCGACCCCCGCCAATACTGGTGTAGGCCAACCATCTGGTGACCAGGAGTTGGACAAACCGGCTACCAAGAAAATGAAGTGGGGACAGAAATCTGAAAGTCAAGAATCAACAAACAAGTTTCAGTGGGGGAAAAAGAGTTCCACAGAATAAATTAGATTTTAAATTTACTTTTGTCTTTTGTGGTTTAAATTTTTCTTTAGATCTCAGTACTGGATATATTAGCTGGGACCCGGTGTCCTTTTTTAGGATTCCGGTTTATTTATTTGTGAGGCCTGTGTCTTTTTCGAAGCCCCGAATTAATTTAGTCTTCTTGTAAGCAAAGGTGAGCAAGATTATTCTCAAAGGATTCTTTAACAAAATTAAAACTCTTGCGATTGACCCCCTTGTTAAATCTCAGAACCCCCCATGGTTAGACGCAAGAGGTGTCTCAATGGGACTTGTTATCGGGACAGCCATTCCCATAGGGATGCAAACCGCTTTTATGGTTTTACTCAGATTATTAGTCCGTTTCAACGTCCTCATTGCGTTTGCCTTCACCTGGGTTAACAATCCTTTGACTCTGGTCCCAATGTACTACATTTTCTACCTGATTGGCTCGATAAGCCTTGGAAAACCGCCGGCAAAGAATTTCCAGGATTTTCAGGTCTTGTTCAAACCCATTATTGAAGCGGATGGCCTCAGAGAAGTATGCGCTCAACTTTTAACTCTGGGGGGCGATTTCCTTTCACGTTGGTTCGTTGGGGCTTTCGTCTCTGCAATACCATTAGGTCTCACGAGTTACTTCATCAGCTTGCGCTTTCTGAAATCCAGACAACAAAAGAAAGCGCTTCTACAAGAAGCCCCTCAAAATTTGGCTATGGGTAAAAACTAGGTTTCCTTTGTTTATCGACTTTTGGTAACTCCAATCCGTTTACAGTAAATGCTGATGTCGCACTTTGAGCATATTGGCGATATCGGCTTACAGACATTCTGCCCCCAAGTTACCAGAAGATCATTATATTGAATCCAGTATTGTTTCGGCAACTTTTCTCGCAGCGCCATCTCCGTTTGTTCGGGTGTTTTGGTTTTAACGTACCCAAGCCTGTTGTTGATTCGATGGACGTGAGTGTCTACACAAACCCCAAGTTTGCCGTATCCCAAAGTTAATACGAGGTTTGCCGTTTTTCGGCCCACTCCTTTCAACCTTAGGAGAGAGTCGAGATCATCTGGTACACTACCTCCGTAATCTTTTATGAGTACTCTCGAAACTTCTAGGATTGTTCTTGATTTAGTGTTGTAAAAACCAACAGGATATATAAGCTCGGCTATTTCTGAATCTTCTAGCCCTAACATCTGTTGAGGTGTATTCGCTTTTTCAAAAAGTCTTTTAGAAGCCGAGCGAGTGACTTCATCTTTTGTTCTGAGAGACAATATCGTAGCGAT
Organism: Desulfomonile tiedjei; assembly: GCA_020718965.1. Classification (GTDB taxonomy): domain Bacteria; phylum Desulfobacterota; class Desulfomonilia; order Desulfomonilales; family Desulfomonilaceae; genus CAJBEZ01. The sequence goes on along the minus strand of DYRE01000102.1, from coordinate 5,042 downwards.
CAAAACCTCGAAGGGTGATCGTCGGTTTTGAGAAATTTCGGTCACAATTGGAAGTTCCATTGCAGCTACAGATTTGCGCAATGTTTGCACAATAGCGTCTATATTAATTTGTATCTTACTAGTCCTTTCCCAAGTGTTCAGAAATGTGGTTATTTTCTAGTATGTAACTCCAACTTTCTTCCTAACGTCTTCTATAGTCGAAGCGCCGGCGGCTTTAGCTTTCCTTGCCCCTTCCGCCAAAATGGATCTGAGATACCCATCATCTTTTAATAATTTCTCCCTCTCCAATCGAGGCTCACGAAAAGTTTCCCACAATATTTCCAATAGTTCCTTTTTGACTGTACCGTAGGAGGCTCCCCCATTCATGTACAAATTTCGAACAGCTTCGACTCGTTCCGGTGGCGCGAATTGCCTGTAGATCTGAAACAGATTGCAGGTTTCAGTATCTTTTGGTTGATCCACAGGAGTGGAGTCGGTCTTTATGCTCATGACCTTTTTCTTGAGATTCTTTTCATCCAGAAATATCTCTATGGTGTTGCCATAAGACTTGGACATCTTCTGGCCGTCTACACCTGGGATCGTAGCAACCTGGTCGTTTATTTCTCCGTCTGGAACGACAAAAGTGTCTCCATACACGCTGTTGAACTTAATTGCGATATCTCTGGTCACTTCAATGTGCTGTTTCTGATCCTTCCCAACTGGCACAATATTGGCCTGATAGAGCAATATGTCGGCTGCCATCAATACCGGATAGGCAAACAGCCCGTGATTGGGAGAAATACCCCTGGAGATCTTATCCTTGTATGAGTGGCAACGCTCCAACAGTCCCATTGGGGTAATACAAGTCAGTATCCATGCTAACTCCACAACTTCAGGAACATCGGATTGAACCCAGAAGGTTGCGCGGTCAGGGTTTAAACCTAAGGCCAGAAAATCCGCAGCGGCTTCTAACGTACCATACGCTAGTCTAGGTCCGTCAGTTACACTTGTCATCGCATGGTAATTCACAATGAACACGAAAAGCTGACTGCGATCCATGTAAGAAATCATGGGTTTCATCATTGCGAGGTAATTACCCAGATGTAGCGATCCACTTGGTTGAATGCCAGACAAGACTCTCAAATCAATAACTCCTTTCAAGGCACTTTAAAATCATCTGAACGGAAATTCTGGGATTGAATTATCAGCCGTGTACTATAATTGTGGGTTTGGGTCAACAACTGCGCTGTTCAGAATAATTATAGATATCATTCCTGATTTAGGTAATCGAGACAAGTAATTTTTCGAGTGATTTTTGATGAAAAATTGGTTACCCTTTTTTTGAAGCTTTAGAATCATATATTCCAAATCATTCAGAACGGAGAAGAGAAACATGTATCTACCTGAAATATTCAAACAGTTTCTAGAAGATCACGGGGACGTGGCCGACAAATTCAGAGAAGTTGGAGAACTTTGCTCCAAGGCCGGCGAACTTGATATCAAAACCCAACAATTGATTCAATTGGGTATAGCAATTGGAGCCGGTTCAAGAGGTGGAGTTCGGTCTCATGCGCGACGCGCCATGGAAGCAGGAGCGTCCATTGGTGACTTACGGCAAGTCACTCTTTTGTCCGCTACCATAATAGGTTTCCCTGCAATGATAGCTGCTTATGGCTGGGTTCAGGAAGTTGTTTCCCGTGCTGAATCCAAGTAGCATTGTCCATACTGGATCTAAAATTACCCGGGTCTTCTCTCGATCTAAATGCCTCTCCATTCCGGAGTTTTCTTTTCAAGAAACGCCTTGATGCCATTTTGCGCATCTTGTGTCATCAAGTTTACGGCCATAACTTCGACCGCATGTTGGTAAGCTTTGGTTTCCGGCATGTCGATCTGAGTGTAAAAGGCTTTTTTACCAATGGCGAGTGTCAATGGACTTGCCTCTGATATTGTTCTTGCCAGTTCTATCGTGACGTCATTCAGTTCAGACTCCGGCGAAATATGGTTAACCAAACCATATTCCTTGGCAACCTCTGCCGTAATCAGGCTGCCGGTCAACAACATTTCCAGGGCATGTTTTCTACCCACGCATCTGCTTAGGGGAACCATTGGTGTGGTACAAAACAGACCTATTTTTACTCCAGGAGTCCCGAAACGGGCGGACTCTGCGGCTATCACCAGGTCACACTGCGCTGCCAGTTGGCACCCTGCGGCAGTTGCAACCCCGTGAACCCTGCCAATCACAATTTGCGGAATCTCATGAATCAAGAGCATCATTTTTGAACATTGCTCGAATATGGCTTTATATTCCGTGACTCCGCGGTCGACCATTTCCTTCAGGTCATGGCCTGAACAAAAGTGTCTACCATTGCCCTTAATTATTATGACCTTTGCTGATGAATCCTCATGAAAAAATTTTAGAGCCGAAATAATTTCCGAAATCATATTCCTTGAAAGCGCATTGGCTGTTTTGGGAGAATTTAGCGTAATCGATCCAATTGAATTCTTACAGTCAAGGATGATGTCTTTGTATTCCATAAGATCTACCCTTCGTTAGCCAGTCTTCAGACTCCAATGAACCTTTCTTGATTCATTGACTCGAAATTTTGATATTGGACACGTGTTCCTAATAGAGAGATCTTGACATTGTTGGTTAACCGAATCAATTATTTTTTCGTAGCTTTTGTTCGACGCAGCGGTTCATGATATGGATATCGATATGCTAAAAAATGTATCAATTTATTTTTTGATCCCTGTCTTCACGCTGACGCTCTGCCCCTTTAATTTTGTCTCGTTCGATTCTCTAAGCTACTGTTTTGCGCAGTCAGATAAGAAGTTGGCTTTACCGAATAATGTCCAGTCGGGGTCTTTGATTTCCAAAGCCAAGATTTACATCGAAAAGAATAATTTCCCGTTGGCTCTGCGTCAACTGAACGAAGCATTGAAAAAGTCTCCCAGACAAGCTGAAGTTTATCTGTTAAGAGGAAAAACCCTGGACAGAATGGGGCTTCCAATGAAGGCCCTTCAGGATCTCAACAAATATATAGAACTTCGACCTAAAGATCCGGCGGGTTTCATTCTAAGGGCTGACATCAACAATTTTAATTCTGACCCCAAGGCAGCAGTACAAGATTACAACAGGGCGCTGAGAATTTTACCCAATTCCAGAGCGGCCCTGGTGGGCCGTGGGTTGGCATTCACCGCTATGGGAGATTATGACCTGGCAATTCAGGATTATAAAGGATCGTTATTGAGATATCCTCGAGATCACGAGGCTTGGGCGAATTTGGGAATGGCTTATCATCTGTCGGGAAAGAATCAGTCGGCGCTCGAAAGTTTTCTGAAAGCCCTGGAATTGGAACCGGACCGCGACTGGAGAATCAAGATAGATCGGATCATTCAGCAAATTTCTGCGGAAATAGTATCGGAAAATCCTAGGAAAAGAGGTCCTACCAAATTTCGTAGCAACCCGACTGGTGGAATGCGGTAACAAAGAGATAGCGACAAAAATTATTCGATGCGCCAAGGTTTTGAGGTTTACAGAGCCAGTCAGTTGGTAAACCTGAAGAAATGATTATTCGCCGCTAATGGAAAGTCTCTCTACTATCAAAGAAGGAGCCCCCACATTTCCGAAAAATTCCAGATCGTTTCCTATGCCGACAAGTTGTCCAAAAACATCTATCAGGTTGCCGGCAACCGCAATTCCTCTCACGGGATAACTCAACTGTCCCCCAGAAATCTTGAAGCCTGATGCCCCTACCGAAAAATCACCACTTATCGGATTTGCGGTGTGCAACCCCATCACCTCAGTAATCATTATTCCGGACCCAACCTCCTGCAGCAATTCTGATTTACCTAAATTCCCGGGACCGATAAAAAAATTCGTGATTCCATTAAAGGGAGGGATGTCAAAAGCAGATCGTCTGCAATTTCCGGTCGACGCCAATCCTTTTTTCTTTCCATAATAACAATCGGCCACCAGACGCTCTACCACGCCTGCTTTTACCAGGGTCGTTTTTTGAGAAGGCGACCCCTCTCCATCAAAGGGAAAAGCATAAGCGCCCCTCGGGTCGAGGGCATTGTCAAATATATTAAGAAGGGTCGAAAAGGATTTCAAACCAACCTGAACTCTGGGAGACGCTGTAGATTTGAAATGGCTCTCTGCCAAGAATGAATTTGAGAGCGTTTCGAGCAAACTCGCAGCCACCACATTTTCGATTAGAACCCGACATTGAGTTGATGGAACTGTTTTCCCCCCGAGTCTACTTAAAGCCCTCTGTGAAGCAGTCCTGGCAATCCTTGTTGGATCAAGATTTTTTGGCGTTCTCGACTGTTCACTCCAATACCCCAGTTCCTGTTGGTCTCCTTCCTGAACCATCAACTCCACCCACATTCTTGATAAACCAGCCTTGCCGGCTAATTTTAATCCATGTGAATTTCTAATTTCCACGTTCAGCGCTAAATCGGAATAACCGGACGAGCGTATTGCGGATATTCTTTCGTCATAGGAAAATACTGCTTCCTCTAATACTCTGGCTAATTGAATTTTTTCCTGTTCTTTAGTCTCTATGATTGCAGGGTCAAAAAATGTCGTTCCATGAACCGGCAAATTCTCAGACCAAGGGAAACAATGATCTGGATCTTTAGAAGATGAGGTCGAGATAGACTCGGCCATATCCACAGCCTTTTCTACGCTCTGGCGAGAAAGGTTAGATGTGAATGAAAAACCCAATTTTTGATCATCTATTATTCTTATCGCTATCCCTGAAAGATTGGCTTTTTGTAAGAAATCAACTTCTAGTTTCTTTGTTTCAGTGCGAAAGCTTTCAGAAGTCTGTAGAAAAATTTCCCACTGGTCTATTTTTTTCTTTCTCAGTATTTCTTCGGCCACGTTTAATGGTCTCTGCATTGTAGGCCCCTCTTTTGAAGATATCTGTTTACAGTATTCCATAATTCCGCATTGGCGCAAAGATAGAATTCAATCATTTCTGCGGCCAAGTCCAATTAGGAGGCTATGAGCGTCAATTTCGCACGCTGATTCCATTATGAATCACCAATTACTATTG
>DYRE01000101.1 GCA_020718965.1 Desulfomonile tiedjei | reverse complement strand
AAAGGAACTGTCCATGGATACCATAATACGAAGAATTCGTGGGATGGCATGGGCCCAGGGTAAAGCCCCGGCAAGGCTTAGTGAAGGTATAGAGAAAATAAGAGAGTTCGGAAACAACGTTGGTATGGATTCAGAAGATTTCCAGGAAACAGCCCAGTGGGTAGCAGAGGAATGCGAGGACGAACTTGAAGAAATCTCGGAGGGTTCATCCAAGGTTCCTTTCGATGTTGTAGGATCTGAAATTCTCTATATGCCAAATCCGAGAGAGTATACATCCAACCCTGGATTGCTTGAAAACTATATGAAATTCTTTGCTCACATTGACGCCAGATGGACATTATCATCCAAGGTGTATGACATAACTAGTTGGCCCTACTACCTGGGCGCAGATGATGATGCTGTAGCTCTGGTAAGGGCCATGGTGGATGAAACTCGCAATCTCAAAGCTGAAATACTACTTTCAACAGAATGCGGTCACGGTTTCAAGATACTGAGAAAAGACGCCGAGACTTGGCTGGGAGAAAAAATAGATTTCAAAATCATGTCTATCGTCGAACTGGCGTACAAACTCTTTAAAGAAGGAAGGCTAAGGCTGAAAAAGGGCGCAATCAAGCAATCAGTGACCTATCATGATCCATGCAATGTAGGCCGAAAAGTTGGTATCTTTGAAGAGCCAAGGGAACTCCTCAAATACGTTTGTGAAGATTTCGTTGAAATGTGGCCAAACAGAAAATACTCAATATGTTGTGGGGGTGGCGGCAGCGTAATGCAAAACGCCGACATGGGACAAAAGCGTTTTGAGCATTCGACTCTGAAAAGAGACATAATACTCATGACTGGAGCTGAAATCGTCGCCACATCCTGCCAGAGTTGTCTCTCCCACTTGGGGGATCTTCAGGCTCGCTACAAAATGCCCGTTGAAATCAAATCGGTTATTGAAATCTTGCTGGATGCCATCGAACCTCATGACTCGCAATAACCGGCGTTAGGAAAAAGTCGGCGTCCCATTTCAGGTTTTACCTAAAACGGTATACCGGGATCGTGTGACATGTTGTCCTTAATCCCCCTTACACATTCTCATTGAGATCGATGCAATTCAATCGACAGGACTTTTTATTAAATCTTAACATTAGCTTTTTGCTATAAAATATTAACATAATGTCTTTTTTTAAATATAATTAACTTGACTTTGGCACGTTTTTGGGTTAGGCATCATAGGCATAGTTTGAAAATTCGCTTTAGCGAAGCTTCAGACATCAGGGGAAAAAATGGTGCGGCCCGGGGAGAACTAAAACCCAGACTTAATTAAAAAATAAGTTTCGCGATGAGCGGTTTTAGATACTCCGGTTTATCACCGGCTGGAGGTATGCTTATGGTAGCAAGGGGCAAAAACTACATTCCTTGTTTTTTAACAATAGTCCTGATCGTATTAAGCTTGTCGAGCCTAGCGCAAGCATGGGAGCAGGCCTACCGCTATCCAGTGAAAGTCAACGTTTCGGATGCGAGTTCACTTGATCCTAGGACGGGCTCAACTGGCGCTTTTCCAAGAATTGGCGCGTCAAGCTGGGATGTAGCGGCCGGTCAGTCGCGAGCTGAAATTCTTTGTCCCAAGCGCGGCTATGACTTCAGTTTAGGCATGAGGCCTTATTTTACTTCACTGACAGGTTCAGTTAAGCCTGTGAGCAGGGGAGGAGAAGGTTCTTTCCTTAGTCTGCACGGGCACCTCCGGATACCGGACGATAAAACACTGTGGGAGTTTTATTCTCATCTCAGGCTATGGGACAAAATCGCCCTTCGAATAGAATATGCTCCATGGACATGGTCTGGTCCAGGCCACATCCCGATTGACGCCAATTTTGCCGGCATGGCTTTGAAAAGCGGTGACGCCATCCAATCAGACCTGAAGATCACAACTTTTACGGTTGGCGGCGACTACGAGGTGGCGTTTGGCAGGGACCTTTCTTTCGGACCCAACATAGATCTTAATGTTATAAAGTGGTCACAGAGAGTATCAAAAGAACAGGGCGTGTCTATGGATTTCTCGCAGACGATCCTGCAACCGGCCCTTGGCGCTCACATACATTACGCACCCACCAATACGGGATATTTTTCATGGTTCAAGCCCTACCTGGAAGCCAGATTTAGTTGGATGAGCTTTGATGGCCTGGGACTATCGACATGGGACATGTCCGCCGGCATAGCGCCTCCAGTAAGCAAGAATGTAGACGCGGGCTTCAAGCTTGGTTACAAGCAGTGGAGACTCGATGGAAATCGCTCAAGGTTATTTGCCGACGTTACCGTTGAGGGACCATATCTGGATTTCGCCCTAAAATTCTAGTGAATTTCAACCCCAAGCTATCAACCTCCAGAAACAGGGCTATATGCCCTGTTTTATTTTTGGCTGAATCTGAGTCCAGGCGCATTGAAAATAAAAAAGAGGCGAACCACTTTTCCGAGTTAGTTGTCTTGTTTATTGTAGGCTGGAATTATTATATTAAAACAGAACAAATTACAGGACGCCTGACATGCTGTTCCCCAGAACAATGCCATTACTGAATTGTTTCATGCTATGTGTAGCTGGCTTACTGGTGGGCTTTAGCAATATCGGCCTAGCCGGGACAGCAACTTTGAATGCAAGCTGCTCGCCAGACGGATTGCGTTATCACCTTCCACCTCAGGTGGAAAAAAGTGGGTTCAGGTTTGCAGGTCAGGAGGTTCCTCTCGACCGTCCAGAGGTAAAAAATCGTATTCTGAAAGAGATCAATTACTTATTACTCGATAGAAGATCCAAAGTATTCTTCTGGCTATCCCGCTCTGATTCCTTGAAACCTGTTATAGGACCTATACTCAACAAATATGAAATCCCTCAGGAATTCCTATACTTGGCAGCCATCGAGAGCAATTACAACGGGAGAGCGCTCTCTTCTGCCGGCGCTTTTGGATACTGGCAATTCATAAAATCTACGGCTCTCTCTGGTCCGGCGGGAACCCCACATTATGACTGGAAAAGAGTCATCAACAATTGGAAAGATGAACGCGCCGACCTCGTCAAATCGACCCACTCAGCGGCTCGTTATCTTGCATGGTTAAACAGGGTAAAGAAGGTAAATCTCAACGGTTATCCTGACAGAAACGGATTCAACGACTGGTTCTTGACTGCCGCTTCCTACAATGCCGGCCCAGCGAGAGTTCTTCAGAGACTCAACACTTATGAGACTACAAATTATTGGGACGCGCCCCTTCCTGTAGAAACAGAAAAATATGTGCCTCGATGGATTGCCCTGGGACTTATCAGTCGTTACCGGGGCTTTTATGGTCTCCACATTAAACCGGGCGCTTCAACCTCCTTTGATACGGTTGAGCACGTCAAGTTATCCAAGAATCTAAGTTTTGCAGAAATGGCCCGGATGCTCAATACAACCCCCAGGGCAATATGGCTGCTGAATTCCCAGATACCGTTCGAAAAAGCTGTCTTTCCGGCTCGAGATGGGGGGACCTTCGTAAAACACACCGTTCATGTTCCAAAGGGAACTTCAAAAAAGTTTCTAGCTCGACTTGAATCCCATGGATTCAAAAAAAAGTAGAGAGTCGCCATCTTTCAGATTCGGGTGTTCGTGACCAACACCCGGGCAGTTGTGTGTCCACGGTTCTCTAATGAGACGACGGAATCTGGGGCCAAATACACCCCCTGACCTTCGGTCAACTGAATGTCACCCTCTTCGGTCATCAATGAAATCTCCCCTTTCAGGATAAATGCAAAACGGTCCGTATTCTCAGGGGAAAACGACGTGGGTCCGGAATTGGGAGGAAATATCAATGTTCTGGCCTCCAGCCTGTTCAGAACGGCGTCAGCAGTGAGGAGGTATTCCAAAATAGTGGTTTTTTGTCTCTGCAATAAAGTTCTATGATTCTGTTCACAAATCACGACTTTTTTGTAAAGTATGCCGTTGAGAAACTCTCCGATCCTAACCCCAAAAGCATCGGCGATTTTCGCCAAGGTGTTTAATGTTGGAGAAGTCTTGTTAAGTTCAATAGAACTAAGATTGGATGCGGCTATACCAGTAACTTTGCTCAACTGAGCCAGAGAAACATTTTTTCGTTTACGATACGATCTTATCTTTGCGCCAATATTTATTTCTGACAGATCCATTTATTCTCGACTCACAGCTTTGCATCAGACTCGGAATTAATTCCGGAAAGTCATTGTAACTGAAATTCATCTACCGTGCGTAACATACAAACCGTTCAACCAAATTATCCAAGACAGGGAATTCAATCAAACAAAATAGGTGTAAGTTCGCGAATATGGTTGACGGGGAGCGGTTTTACCTGCTTTGTAAATCTATGAGCGTCAAGATTTTTCCCAGGCCCGATAATTCGTTTATAGCCCAGCCTAATTGCCTCGTTAATACGCTCTGAGCATTTCATCACCGGCCTCACTTCCCCTGAAAGTCCAACCTCCCCAAAAATCATCGAGGGGAAGGGTATTGTTTTTTCCGAAAATGATGAGATGATTGACGCCACTATTCCGAGATCCACGGCTGGCTCTAAAGCTCTGATACCTCCAACTGCGTTCACAAAAATGTCATGGTCATTCAACATAAGCCCCAGTTTTTTCTCAATGACCGCTACAATGAGCGACAATCTCTGGGGATCGGTCCCCAAACAAGTCCGTCTTCCCGAACCAGGAACCGGACCACAAACCAAAGCCTGGATTTCTGCGAGAATCGGCCTGGAACCCTCCACTAGAGCTGTAACCACCGATCCAGACTCCCCTTGAGGCCTCTCAGACAGGAAAAATTCTGAAGGATTCAAAACCTCGCTAAGTCCGGTTTCTGTCATTTCAAATACACCAATCTCACTCACAGAGCCAAAACGGTTCTTCACAGCCCTCAACACCCTGTAAGAATAGCCACGGTCTCCTTCAAAATAAAGCACTGTGTCTACCATGTGCTCCAAGACTTTTGGGCCGGCCAAAGCTCCGTCTTTGGTGACATGCCCAACAAGAAAACAAGCCGACTGGCTCTTCTTGATAACTTCTATAGATGCCGCCGCAACGTGCCTGACCTGGCTAACACTTCCAGCGTACGATTCCACTGAATGGCTTGCCACTGATTGAGCTGAATCCAGCGCAACGACTGAAGCGCCGGAATTACTTATTAAATCGAGTATTGGTTCAAGTTCGTTGTTGGCCACTACCAGAAATGACTCGGACATAACACCTAGCCTGTCCGCCCTAATCTTGATCTGCTCGAGGGATTCCTCTCCCGTCACGTACAATACTACTTCCCCTCGAGAAGACATGCCGCCCAGCGCCTGCATTAATAGAGTACTCTTGCCAACACCCGGGTCTCCTCCAACAAGAACCATGCTTTTTCTGACCATTCCACCCCCCAGGACTCGATCCAGTTCACTCATGCCTGTGGAAAGTCTTGGGCTTTGGTCATGCGAAATATGAGATATGGGAACAGAACATATTTTCCCATGATGACCAGCGGATTTTTCTTTTGCAAAAGCCGACTTCAGCTTCTCTTCAACGGAATTCCATTGTCCACAATGAGGACAGCGTCCCATCCATTTTAGAAGCCTTGCGCCGCATTCTCTGCATTCAAATGAAATCTCATTCTTCATGAAGACGCCTTACTCACCTATTTGGAAATCGTTCGAAATATTCACCAGATCATCTGTTAAGAGGATGACATTGTTACAGCGACTCTCTGAAACTTTAGAAACGGCCAATTTCAAATTTATGTCCAATGTCTTTATCACTTTGATCAAGCATATACAGCATTAATCGCGTGATTCGATAGCTATCTCAGCCGTTCGCTTGTTTTTTGCTCAAATCATGGTAGTGTTTCCTGAATTAATCAGTCAGGCGACACAATTTGCCCACTAGATCAGGCATGATGGTTCCCAGATATAGATCACTCTCCTCCTGGTTAAAGGAACTTTTTTCGGAACCAGTGAGAAAAATCTCTTTGGACGCTGGTCTGGGTTGTCCGAACAGAGACGGGACAGTAGGATTTGGTGGCTGTATATTCTGTAATCCCGCCGGGTCCGGAACCAATGCGGCAAAAAATGGTCTGTCGGTGTCGGAGCAGGTCGACAGGGGAATAAAATTCCTTGCCGGACGCTATAAAGTGGGCAAATTCATCGCCTACTTCCAGTCTTTCACCAACACCTACGGAACCCCTGCAGACCTCAGGCAGATTTATCTGGCGGCCATTCAGCGCCCCGAAATAGTTGGCCTGGCGATTGGAACCAGACCGGACTGCCTTTCTGACGGCGTCCTGGACGTGCTTTCTGAAATATCTGACATCAAGCTTGTCTGGGTTGAACTTGGACTACAATCAGCGCACGATCGGACACTAGAATTAATCAACAGAGGCCACAACTCCTGGGATTTCTTCGAAACTTCTCGAAGGGTAATGAATAGAGGCATTGCAGTGGTGGCTCACATTATCCTTGGATTGCCGGGCGAATCCTTGGAAGACATGTTGATGACAGCCAGGTCCTTAGCTGAGGCAGGAATCCATGGCGTCAAGATACATCCTCTTTATGTGATTTCCGGGACACCTCTTGAGCAAATGTATCGTTCCGGAGAATATACCCCAATGACCATGGAAGAATCAGTAGAAGCGACGTTATCGGTGATTGAATTACTGCCTAAAGATATGGTAATCCACCGACTGACTTCTGATCCCCACAGAGAGGAACTGCTAGCTCCAAAGTGGATGCTTGAAAAAAGCGTTGTAAGAAATTTCCTCAATAATGAAATGGAGAGACGAAACATATTCCAGGGGTTAAAGACTTTGGGGGAATAGTTTTTTTTGGTGAGGCAGCGCCGAGACATTGGTATGAATAGACGCAATACCTATTCTAGAACGAAGATCACCTCAGCCCTAATTCGGTATTCCTGAATTTCTCCCGCTTCACACATTACGGTCATATCGACAATTTTCATGCCGGTTATGTTCCTTAAAGTCTTGTTTGCGCGTTCAAAGGCCAGCTTAACCGCTTCATCAAAGCTGTTAGGAGAACCCGCAATTACCTCACTGACTCGAGCAACTCGTCCTGGCATAATATCCTCCTGACTAGCTTGCCTCACCATTCAAGAGAGTAGAGAATCAGATGTCTAATTGTCAACCACGCAAATCAACCGAAACTACATTATAATTCGGGCGAGAAAACTCTACACATTCCATCGAGTGAAATCTTTTCGCGCCAAACAATGGAGGTGTTAAATGAATTTCACACACTCTTTGTGTGAATCGGACGGGTTGCAGCGCGAGATTTTGTTGGATGACGGGAAATCTTTTGTCGTTCAACCACAGACTTTTCCGGGTCTCTCACTGG
>DYRE01000504.1 GCA_020718965.1 Desulfomonile tiedjei | reverse complement strand
TGGCCCTGGCCGACCGCATGCACCGCTGCCTGACTCTGAAGGAGGGCGTGTTGTTGCCGGAATAGCGGCAATGAAATTACTGATTAACGGCACACAACAAAAGTGATATTTCAAAACCTGCCCCCGTTTGTTCTCTACCAATTGCACTTTAAACATGAAAGACAGGCTTGTTGAAACTGAAGTCTGACCAGCGCACATAACTGAGTGTCCTTTCCTTTTCGCAACCATGACATTGAATAGTGTAAAAGCTTATTTGAAAATCATTTTACTTGCCATGGGCTTTTGTTATCTACTGGAGATAAGCGCCTATGCTCTGGCTCCTGATGAAATTCTGGTCATAACCAATAGCCAGATGGCGGGCTCCGAAGACCTGGCCCGCTATTATATGAAAAAGAGAAAAATCCCTGGTAACCGGCTGCTTTCTGTGTCTGTTTCCACTAACGAGGTCATTTCGAGGGAAGAATATCAGAATTCGATCATGCTTCCTGTCCGCACAAAGATCAAAAAAATGCGGAAGCAAGACAAGGTGCACTGTCTGGTCCTCTTTTACGGCATACCCTTGAAGATCGCACCGACGACACCGTCACAGAATCAGAACCAATCAGAGAAGATGGCAGAAGGTCAGCAGGCGGCAGTGGATTCAGAGATTGCCCTTGTCCTTGTTGATTCTTATCCGCTCGAAGGCTGGCTTGAAAATCCCTATTTCCTTGGGTTTCAAAACAAAAAAAACCTCCTTCAAAAGGATGAGGTTCTTATGGTCAGTCGCCTGGATGGTCCGGACACAAAAACTGTGTATCGAATCATCGACAATACCCTCTCCGCAGAAAAAGAAGGATTACATGGCAAGGGATACTTTGACGCACGCTGGCCTCTTCCAAAGGAAAAGAATCTTTCAGGGTATGCCCTCTATGACGCGGACATACACCAGGCCGCACAACTGGTAAAGGCCAGGATGCCAACAGTACTTGATGAACAGGAGGAGCTCTTCGGCCCAGGGAAATGCGACCAGGCGGCCCTCTATTGCGGCTGGTATTCACTCGGGCACTATATGGACAGTTTTACGTGGAGCCTGGGGGCAATTGGCTACCATATCGCCAGTTCAGAATGTACAACCCTTAAAGACACATATAGTCAGACGTGGTGTCTGCAGATGCTGGAAAAAGGGGTGGCAGCAACTATCGGGCCAGTATACGAACCCTATGTGCAGGGGTTTCCCCTGCCGAACATCTTCTTTGGTAATCTTGTCGAAGGCTATATGAGTCTTGGTGAATGTTATCTTGTTTCTCTGCCATACCTGTCCTGGCAGATGGTTCTTGTCGGTGACCCGATGTACCAGCCTTTCAAACCAGGAGAGCACATGCAAAATCAGGGGAATCCCGGCTTTTTTTAAGGTCTTCATTATTTTCCACATTGTGGCATGGCGACAATGTGTGAGTAAGAGAATGAATATGTGTGAAATATATGAGAAAAAATATTAACCTCAAAACCTGAAAGTCGGATAAAGCGTACACTCTAAACTAAAAGACACAGGCATGTTA
>DYRE01000503.1 GCA_020718965.1 Desulfomonile tiedjei | reverse complement strand
GGTGTGCGCCCAGCATGGGCAATACCTAACTGGTGACCTGTCTACCCAGACAGGAAGTCCAGATATCACCTTGAAAGGAGGGAAGATATAGACGAGGGCAAGGGTGTCCGAAGAAAGCATCAGTCGTCCCCTGACAGGATCAGGAATCTGGCGAAGGGTGTCCAATGAGGAATCTGAAGGAAGCCGTAGTCAAAGTTTCCAGCTAAACGCAAGTGAACCTTCGTAAGGCGTCATCAGAGGATAAGGTACCGCCGATTACCGAAGTCCAAAATCCTTTTCGTAAATCTGATGGTGTATTGAAGGTAGTGGGGAGACGAAAGAGGTATTGTTCTTACCTGGGGAAGACCCGTTGGTATGAAAACTGTGGAACTAAGCCATGAGATTTTCTAAGTGAACCAGGAATGGGGAACTAGGTGCCAAGGGGTTGCAGACGAAGCCGTAGTAGCCTACGAAACTGATGGCCTATGAAGGTATGGTGACATATCCGAGGGTAAAACTATCAGACAGTGACACGGAGGTCAAAGGCGAAGGGCGGAACATGAAGAAAAGTGAAGTTTGGCACAAATACTCGCCAACTAGAATCAGCTCGCAAGGGAGTTTCTAAACCGGCATAAAGCGTATAAGCGTGCAAGAGGGAAACCGACGGTTTAGGGAATACGATGGAAACTAGATTGGTGCAAAAGACGAGGGAACGTGGCACAGATAGAACTATTCACTGAAACAGAAAATCTCTTTGAGAGGCTTTGTCAGGCCGAAATGCTCAGACAAGGATTCAAGGCTGTCAAAGCTAACGACGGAAGTCCCGGAATAGACGGGATAAGCGTTGACGTATATGGCAGTCGACTCGAACAAGAGTTAGCAATATTGGCGGCGGAGCTTGCCGATTGGAGCTACAAACCAAAACCAGTCCGAAGGGTAGAGATTCCAAAACCCAACGGTGGGGTAAGATTACTTGGAGTCCCGTGCATTCGGGATAGGGTAGTACAGGCGACGCTGAAACTGATAATGGAACCGATTTTCGACCCGGAGTTCTCGAAATCAAGCTATGGTTTTAGACCTGACAAGAGTCAGAGACAAGCGGTTGAAGCGGCTCAAAAGATAGTCAAAAGCGGAAAAGAATACGTGGTAGACATAGATTTATCGAAGTTCTTTGACAAGATTAATCACGACCGAATGTTAGAACGAGTCAAGTTGAAAATTAAGGATAAGCGAATCATAAAACTGATCGGGCTTACGCTAAGAAGCGGAGTCTGTGCCAATGGTTCCCTGATTCCGACAACTGAAGGCACAACACAAGGAAGCCCTCTAAGCCCCTTATTGAGCAACATTGTACTGGATGAACTTGATAAAGAGCTGGAGAAACGTGGGCTGGAGTTTTGTCGATTTGCCGATGACTGCAACATTTTTGTGGCCACTCAAAAGGCAGCCGAGAGAGTGATGGAAGGTATTACCAAAGTCATTGAAGGCCGAATGAAACTGGTGGTTAATCAAGAGAAGAGCAAGGTAGCCAAAACTTCTGGTGTGAAATTCCTGGGGAT
>DYRE01000100.1 GCA_020718965.1 Desulfomonile tiedjei | reverse complement strand
GCTTGGCGTATTTCTTATGAAACTTCATAAGATAATGTTTTGGTCTGGTGACCAAGGTCATTCCGTTAGGACAAGCCAGATTCTCCAGGAAGAGTCCGTATGGGTTCTTGTATTCGAACTTTATTGTGAAATCATCTATCTTCGTCACCTTAGGGGCGTCACCACCAGGCGCAAGCCAACTCGGAGCCGATGGAGTTACATCCTTGTCCAGAAGTGTGTCATTTACAGCGAAGACAACGTCTTCCGCAGTGAAAGGCGCTCCATCCGACCATTTTATACCCGGTAACAACTTGAGGACATAGACTCTGCCCTCATTCTGAATATCCCAACTTACGCACAGGTTGGGCTGGATTTTAAATTCAGGGCTCCATCGGACCAACGGATCATAAACTATTTTTCGGGTCTCATTGAGGTCCGATATGCCTGTATACGCTCTCCTCCATGTGCCCCCGTAACGGCCTGTAGTATCAAATGGCTTGATCACGACTGGATTTGGTGGAAGCCGCTTATCCACATCCGGAAGATCACCCTTTTTTACCAGTTCCGCCAGAGCAGGAGCTTCCTGAAATGACCATGCTGATGACACACAGATTTCGTCAACGCCTGGAAAGAAGTGAACAATCAAACATATCGCCAGTCCAAGTTTTAAAAATTTGGGCAAAGTCTTTCCTCCCGTAATCTTGTATAGAAACCTCAAATTTCAAATAGACGTCGTATTTTTAATTGTGTCTGGCCGATAGCCATCAGTCCAAGCACAACTACAGGATTTTCGGTTCACTCAAGGTTGACGGGGCCGACCTTGTTTTAGAGCTAAAAGCGGATCCAGTCAAAATGCTTGGCGCCATTCGACCATTGCGCATACATTACATGTGTGCAGCCTTCCGGTCAACAATCAACACTCCACAATAAATTTCTGAACATCGAGAAATCTTCCCAGTTTTTTCGAACCCAGATCTTCAGTTCACCGGCCAAAGTCCTGGAGAATGTCGAAAATCAGTAAGACGGCTGCTTTCTGGCTGTCCAAAGTATAGATGTCAGAAAAGCAGTAGATAGCCATTGGCAAAATAAAGGAATCCCAGTAGCCCTACCATTAAGCCGACCACCCACATCAGCTTCTTTTTCATCAGCGAGGCTATTGATGACATTAGTATCGCCAGTTGAAGAAAAATGACGGCCAGTCCAAACTGCTGAGAATGAACCATCGCCTGGTCTCGTTCTTTTTCAAGGGATTGGGCTTGTGTCTGTATGTCGATTTTTTCCTGTTCGTAACGTCGAATCTGTTCCCCATATTTCGTTATTTTCTGATCATATTCATTTCTGACTCCCTCCTCGATGTTTGGGCTTAACTTGAGGTCTGTCTCCAGCTTCTCCTTCTGCAGCTCATACAAGTACGTTTTGATGCTCTTTGCCTGATAGTAGGCCCACTGGTTTGAGGCCTGAGTTTGCTTTAATATGCCGCGGTTAGAAAATTTACCTACGCTCAAAGTTGACATCGTGGCGCCCAACGCTATAATCACGGTGGTAAGCGCCAGAAAATTCAGCCATTTGTCCCTTTTTTCTTCCATTGCGTCTCCTTGGTTCTTCCAAAAGGGTTGTCAGACACCGAGCTATTAACCATAAGGCCAATTAGTGTCAAGGAATTAATAAAAAAATAACTGAATGGAGTAAAGGAGAACTGCGGTGAGGACGATCGTGGCCACAACATGAGGTAAAACCTCCGGCAGATGTTCCGATAGCTTTGAATCCTTGGTATGACTTAGTCTGCACTGTATGACGATTGCTCCCAAGGAGCCTATCAGGACAATAACCTGTTGAATAAAAAACGTCCAGGATGGAGAAACAGTTATTACCATGCGTTCAAATATGCTGAAATTAAATGTCTGCCACAGTACGATCGGGAAGTAAACGCCAAGGTTGATAAGGTAATAAAAGTGAAAGGCCATGAATCCTGTCAATACCAGGGGTAGCAACGCCAACCCATAACGGGCAAAATTTTCCTCGGTGGTTTCACTGGAAAACCTTGAGGAAACCACAGCAGCGAGGAAAACAAGACCATTAACACAAAAAATGACTGCAGCGAAAAATACCGTAAAAACAAATAGCTCAGGAGAGTTTGGGAACAGACCCCAGAATTGATCATAAAGTGAACCTGGCTCCATCAGTTCGCTCAATAGGCCTCCCAACATGCTTATGACCAGAAATGAAGTCACTATTCCTACCTGGCGCATTTCCCAGATCTCTCGCCCTGGTATTCTCAGGTTGAGATTGATAGCGCCGTGGGGACAGTTTTTCACACAATTTCCGCAGAGCTTGCAAAAACGGTTACTCCTCAAGGAAGGGGCCATCTGACCGAATGGACATCCTTCGTTTGTAGCGGAGCCAACAAAGCATTCATTCGTTGAACACTGGCTTGCGCATACGTTTCTATCCGCTCTGAGTTCAAAAGGGGAAACCTTGGCCAGTACCCCCATCATTCCTCCAAGAGGACAGAGGTATCTGCACCAGGATTGTCGCTCAAAGATAATTGAAAAAATTACAGAGAATAGCAGAATAGTAAGCAGCAGAATGCCAGTATTGAAGGGGGAACTCCGCAGGTCGGTGGCAATTTCCAGCCAAATTATAAACATTGCCGATATTGCTATTATCCAGTCACTTTTCTGTTTGAGGAATGCGGGGAAAGGAAGATCCAGCGAAACCAGTTTCTTTGCTAAATGTCCTATGGAGCCCATAGGACAAAGCGAACACCAGAAGCGTGCCCAGATGAAAGCCCCAAATATCATAGTGGGCCACCCTATAGCCCAGCTAAAAAGTGATCCAACATTTGATGATGGGGTGACCGGTCCCAGAAAAAGCAGCACAAGAAGTATGAAAAAGAAAGGGGCCGCGGCGCTCTGAAATATAACGGGAAAGAGAGGACTCTTGACGGCCGCCCTGATGGCGGGGTAACGGAAAAGATTGATTTTCCCGTCAGCTTCAATTCGTCTTAGATCGAAATATATGTCCTGTGGTCTGAGAATACCGTCTGCGGACAAAAGCACAGCCCTCTTTAGGGTCGTAGCGAGTTCTCTGTCGTTTCCCGGCCAGGAGTAGCTTACCAGGGTTTTTATGGCCTCTTTCGGCAGTTTGTTGATTTCTTTGCCAAGTTCCTGCGCATACTTGTTGACATAATGCTGAATCAGCGTCGGAATTTCCTTGCGTCTCTTACGCAGAGGCGGAACGTGAATAGAGTGCTGGAGCATCCAATGCAGTAGAGGATGTTTTTCAGCGGATATCTCTGAAACATCCAGATTGGTGGTGCCAATTATACGAATGTCACAACTCTGGTAACCGAACGCCCCGACTTTCTTGAATTTTCCTTTCTTGAGAGAAAACAGGAGCCTGTTCTGCATCAGGAAGGTCAGCCGTTCCATCCCTTTAACCAACAGAGTTCCCTCTTCAGTAAGCTCAAGGTACCCGGGAGTTTCAATTCGCGTGTGACCTTCTCTCCGCTCTTCTGAGCCGAAAAATAGTCTCATTTGCTGCTCAGTCGGGTCCGGGCTTTCTTCAGGAATCTCACAGAAATTTGCAGAATCGTCTTTTTCACTCAACGGTCTGAGAAGATCCAGAAAAAGAAAAACACGTTTGTGATGCGATGAGGACTTGTAAAGGGCATGAGCCAGAAATTCAGTTCCAACACCGGTTTCTCCGGTTATCAAAACCGGCCACGGGGAATTGGCCAGGTCTTCCAGTTGACGGCCAACTCTACGCCTGACCGTTTCACCTACGAAATAGTCTGGAAAAAGATGGTCCTCCCTGCTGATGAGATTTTGTAAGGCCCTTTTCTTGCGAGTGTTCCGGTAAACGCTCTGATCTAGCCTGAGAACCTTTTGGGCCATATTTTTCATGACGTTTATCATGAAATCAGGGTTTGAACGTAACACGCTCTCAAAATGCGCCGCAGGGATTTCCATTACTTTGGAATCTTCCGCTGCAACGACTTTCCAGTTTGATGGATTTGGCCGACCAGTGAGATAACTTACCTCGCCAATCAAATCCCCAGGCGAGAGTCTGTCTACAGATATTTCAGGACCGTCCTGATCATGAACTACAACATTCGCTACGCCGGATGCGAGAAATCTGATTTTCTCGCCTTTATCTCCAGGCGAAACAATCATGCCTCCTTTCGCAATTTCTATTAAAGAACCTTTCTCCATCAGCGCAGACCGGATTACTTCGGAACATCCCAGGAAGGGATCCTTGAGATTAGATGACAAGAAATTGGCTGCTAACTTTTCCCGCATGATTCGCTTTTATAGTTTATGCCGTTGCATGACGACTGTTCATGGAATGTGGATTGGACTAATGTTTTGTATTTTCTTCCAGTCTGTAATTTCTCAACTACCTTTTATAGAAGCTTCAATCCTAATTCTGTATTTTTCAATCTTGGCCAGTAAAGTTGGCCTCGACAACCCGAGGAGTCTGGCTGCCTGGGAGCGATTCCCTCCTGTCATCAAAAGTGCCTGCGCAATTAGAATTTTTGAAAATTCATCTACCATTTCCACGAACAGATTATCTCTTCCCGCATTAAGAGAAGACTTGATCCATCCTATAATGGAATCCGGCTGCAAATCAGACGACATAACAACGCTGTCTGTTTCAATCCTGATCGCCTGCGACATTTCTTCGGAACTTATCGGAGCGCCTCTGCTAAAGATAAGCCCTTTCTGAACTGCATTTTGAAGTTCTCTTACATTGCCGGGCCAGGAATAAGATTCCATGACATCCTTGGCCTTAGCTGTCAACCCAGGGCAGTCAAGCCCCATTTCGCCGGAAAACCGTTTCAGAAAATACTCGGCCAGTATGGGAATATCACCGGCGCGCTCCCGAAGCGGCGGGAGATTAAGAGTGACCACCTTGAGTCGATAGTAAAGGTCTTCACGAAATCTGCCTTCAAGCAGAGCAGACTCCAAGTCGCGGTTTGTAGCCGCTATCACCCTAACATCGACCGGAATTGGCGAACGCCCCCCTAGTCTTTCTATACTTCTCTCCTGGAGCAGACGCAATATCTTGGCCTGAATGCTGAAAGGCATGTCACCTATTTCGTCCAGAAAAACAGTTCCGCCGTTCGCCTGTTCAATCTTTCCTATACGCCTGTTTGCCGCCCCGGTGAATGCGCCCTTTTCGTAACCAAACAACTCACTCTCAAGTAAAGTTTCAGGTATGGCAACGCAGTTTATCACCAGGAAAGGTTTATTGGCTCTTGAACTGTGCTGATAGATAGCCTTTGCTACCAACTCCTTCCCTGTGCCCGACTCCCCACGGATCAGTATTGTGGCCGCCGTCGAAGCAACTCTTCCAATCTGCTTGTAAACCTCCTGCATCACTTTGCTTCGTCCCAATATTACTTCGGTGGCCCCTCCTTCTGGAGCCGGTTCAATTTCAACTCTAGATCGCATGAATTTGGAAGCTGAAAGAGCCTTGTCAATATTTGAAAGCATCTCAGGGATGTCAAAGGGCTTTAGCAAATAGTCAAACGCCCCCTGTTTGGTAGCCTCTATAGCCGTGTCCGTGGTCCCATAAGCCGTCATGATTATAACAGGCAGTTTAGCGTCAACCTCGCTCATGGCCTTGAATGCCTCCAACCCACCCATGCCCGGTAACCTTACATCCATTACAACGATCTCCGGACGGTCGTTCCTGACAATTTCAAGCCCAGCCTCTCCAGTCGCCGCCATCAGGACTTTATGCCCCTCAGCGGAGAGTATCTTTTCAAAACTGTGACGCAACTGGGCGTCATCATCCACAATCAGTATTTTTCCCACGCCACATCTCCAGATACCGGAAGCTTAATCCTGAACAAAGCCCCTTTTCCCTCCAGCGACTCAAGTTCAACCCAGCCACCGTGTTCCTCAATTATACGCTGGACAATACTCAACCCCAAGCCAGTGCCCTCCTCCTTTGTGCTGAAAAAGGGCTGAAAAAGTTTGTCCTGAATAGAAACCGGTATTCCAGGACCGTCATCTTTCATTTCGATTACTAAAACAGTTCCCTTCTGCTCAAGGAACTCCTTGTTCTCTCGTATGACTATACGCCCACCGTTCACCATAGCCTCACAGGCGTTTACAATCAGATTCACGAACACTTCCTTCAACTGGTCCGGATCAGCCTGAATTTCTGGAAGCCTAACATCCCGGATAAGGTCAACTTTAACGTCATAGGACTCAAGCCGGTGTTTAAGAAGCTGAATAGCCATGTCAACCGAGTCTGACGGACTAATTTTATGCGTCTTGAGTTTTGGAGGCCGGGAAAACTCCAGGAAATTTCCAGCGATTGTGTCAATATGGCTAATTTCTTCCGAAATTACTTCCAGATCCTCCTTTTGGCTCGCTGTAAGCTTCAATGTTCGTTCCAGGGAAAACAGGCGCATTTTAACAGAAGTAAGAGGGTTACGCACACTATGAGCAAGCCCTGCGGCCAGTTTTCCCACCAGTGCCCATTTTTCCGCCTGTACAAGATGCTCCTGGCTCAATTCAAGTTTTGTTCTCGTCAGATCGACATCGTGTACTAGATTCTCAAAACTTTGGCTCAAAGCCTTTACTTCGTTTCCTTCAATCCCGAGACTCTTCCTCTCATCATAATATACGGCCAGTCTCCTTATTGGCCCCAGCACCTGATTTAACAGAATGTAGGCCAATACAATTCCCAAAAACAGGACCATTACAAGACCGCTAATCGCCAGAGCGCTTATCAGTCCGGCACGTTCCCTCAACGATTCCTGAACATCATATGTGCGTTCAAGATAAGCCGTCTTATATTCCCTGCATGATCCAATTATCCTGAAAAACTGGTTTCTCGCGTTCTTGTGGAGTTCATATCCTTCCTGAACTTTCCCTTCCTTGTAGAGATTAACCACATCATCTCTTGACTTGCTATAATATAAATATTGAGAATCGATCTCCTTCAGAATATCTCTTTCCTTTTTGGTTTCAGCAAATTGCCTCGCCTGTCTCAGCCATGTTTCAAAAGATGTGTCATGTTTCTGGAGTTCATCAAGCCATGCAGGGTCCCCATCCTGAAAATAGTATGTGACATTACCTTTTTGCATGACGAGGGCATTCTCGAGTTCCTGGGACGCCTGAATCGCCAGCAGGTCCGTTTCCAGAAACTTGTTCATGTATCTGTCCATGACATACATTTGAGATATGGATATGATCGCGCCGGCAGCGGTAATTGATACAAGAAGTCCCAGAATAAGAAGTATCCGCGTTTTCAGACTGATATTATGAAACATGGATAAAAGTTTACCAAATCTTTCACAGAGCAATTCTGTTGATGATGGATGCCGGCGTATGACTCCAATGTGGACATTGCAATCCGACACCTATTAAACAGGATTCGCGCCGAAAAGAAAATAGCCGGATCGTACGCCTCATCTGCTCTCTATACAAAAATATCACTTTTTACTGAGGATTGTTCCCCTGGCGAGCG
>DYRE01000099.1 GCA_020718965.1 Desulfomonile tiedjei | reverse complement strand
CAATGGCTGGACAAGAATACTCTGCGCCGCCATGAATTACCGAATTACAACTGTTTTGAGATATCTGGCTATGCACATCCTGGTGAGTCTGCCCTCATTTATGATTGCAACTTATCTTTATACCCCATCAGCCATGGAGCTCTGGCCAAACCTGTGGTTTGTTCTACCTGCAGCGTGTGCGATCCAGATGACTTTAACTCCATGCTTATTCGCCGACCAATTGGGTGTACCCAGGCAATACTCTGCGTACATAATACTTGGAAACCTTATGCTAGTCTGGATATTCATGGTCATGCTCAAGAAGATATTTTTTAGGGACGCCTTGCAATGGAGAGGGACAACATATTGTTTTACGCGTTATCAACCTAAACGCCTTGATCCCTCCGAAATGGAGCTTGCGGTTGACTCAAATGGTTTCGAATCATTTCAGGCGATCAATGAGCCTCAAACTTTTGATAGGCCGTCAAGTTTTTCATAATCAGATCGAGAAAATGCTCACTCTCTTCTCTAGTGAATAAACAGCCAGATGAGGTGAGAACCAGGTTCAGCCTGTTTTTGTAAAGGTAAATAACCAGTAATAGTGGGGTCTTGGAAAGCATTTTATGCGGAGCCCCAAAAACTTCCAGAACATCCAGATCTCCTATCTTCGTTAGCGCAGACTCACTAGTTGGTCTACCCTTCTGGATCTTTGGCCAGACTACGCCAAGAACAGTGGTTGCAATAGAAAATTGATGCCTGTTCACGAGATGACTGATGATTCTCCTCCGTATACGAAAAGGAAAGATACGAAACAAATCATTCATCATTTTTATGTTCTTGAAGAGCTTTAGGTCTGTCTGATTTCTGAAGTGCCTTATTCTCGACAGAGCTACCTTCCTCAGAAATGTTTTCGTGTCTTTACGATCCGATGGCCAAGACTTGAAAAATATCAACGAACTTGAATTCATAGAATCCGTGCCAGAGAAACGGCCTCTCATGTTTACGGTCATGGAAGTCGTAAGTAGGCCAGGATTTGATCCGCGTGCCTGGTTCCATTGATCGATGGAGTCGTTTGCGCTTACTACAAGAAGGTCAACGAAAGAAACCCCGTGGTTTTTTCCAGCTTTGTATAGAAGCTCTGTTTCCTCTGCTGTCAGAATTCTCTTTATATGATGTTGCGACTTCTCTTTCTCTAAACCCGAACCAGTCGGCAGTGAAGCCTTGCGAAACAAATTTTCAAATGTCTGTTGAACATCTTCCAGGAGATTTTTTAGAGTCAGTTTTTTGGGAGTAACCCTCCTTTTTCTGGAACCTGAAATGGAATAATACTCTTGCAGCCAGCCAGGAGTCTCGCCGGTACGAATTCTATGATACTCGTAGAGCGTCTGCTGACCGACGTCAGTGCCGGTAGCTGCGTCTCCCGCCACATGGTGCATCAACCATCCCGCAACATGATGTTCAGGAGAAATTCTTATGAGGTGAAACTCTGCGGGTGGTTCTTCGAAGAGATTCCATTCCCTGTCAAGCCGTCCCTGCAACACGTGAAGTATTTGGTCAAGCATTGGCTCAGATGAACCTGATTCCGGCATTTCATGAAAGAAAATCGGCACACTGAGAAGCTCTCCACTGTCCCAGACCAGGTAATGAAATATCTTGGATCTCTTTTCCCTAATTTTTCTGGTTAATTGCGGGAATTTATCCACAGCCCGTCTTGCTGCCTCAAGAGCAGCTTCTTTATCGATCGGACCGGATAGCTCTATCAGACAAACCAGGATGTTTTTAGTGTCTCCCCCAGTCGACAACGCCAACATTTCCGACGTAGGGTCAAGCATATCGGTGATTTCCAGCACTCATTTCCTCACAATCAGAACAAGATTTCCCCGGAAATCATGCGAAATCAATTTCAAACGCCTTATTTATGATTTCCACCGCCAATGCGGGCAATCCATAATCTTCGAGACTCTCCTTAAGCGCCCAACAGGCTTCACATGCGTCGCTACCAGCTCTTAATTCGCCTTCAATTAGTGAACATCGGTAGTCCGCAATCACGTAATGAAATCTAACCCTATCATTTGAATCTGTAATAATGCGTTCCACCAGTTGAACCATCGGTCCCTGACGAACTTTCAGTCCGGTCTCCTCCCGAGCTTCTCGTATGACAGCCTCCGATAGCGTCTCGCCAACTTGCACCAATCCGCCGGGAATGCTCCATTCCCCAATTGAAGGATCTTTGGCCCGACGAATGAGAACTACTGATACACCTTTGATTATTATGGCCGCCACTCCGATAAGCGGGCGCTGCGGGTATTCTCTGGGGCTGTCTCCTCCACAAATCGTGATTCTACTCACCTGTTTCATGAAAAAGGCAGATAGTCCTGAAGGGTGGCTTTTCTACGTGGTATCTCCTTGCTCAGTATTTGATCATCCCTGGGTCCCTGAACTTGAACATCCGATTCGCTTTCAACCGCCTCCGTCTTGTCATTTTCCGAATCGGACACCGAATTTGACTCGAGTTCCAGACCAATTTCACCAGCGCCATCAACCGGAGCCTCAAGGTTTTGATCCGAAGTCATAATCACTTCCTGAACCGAACCTTCGCTGTCATGCTCCGGATTGGAATCAACTGAAAACTCTTGCGTTTCCGAAACAAGATCCAAAGATGGGGCTACTTCATCCAGCAATGACACATTTTCCTCAACTGGTTTGGTTTTTTTCCGTGTTCTGCGCCTTTTCTTGGGAACCTTTGGTTCTGTTTCCTGAGGCGACGTTATTGCTTCCGTTTCCTTTGGAACAGCCTGCTGCTCCTCAACCGGTTCCGGTATCTCCAGTGGAGGCTCTAGAACTTCAATTAACCGGGTTGTCGCTGTGGCGTGAGCCTCGTCTTCCTTGACTGACTCAACGGTCATCTGGCTATCCGGAAGATTACTCTTTCCCAAAATTACGATCCTGGCTCCATGCTGGGATTCTAGTGTAAACAGCTCCCCTCTCATAAAGTTGAGCAGGTGATCCGCAACCTGGGATGGCACTGTAGCTCTAACTTCCTTGATGTCACCTTTGGCAAGGATTGCCTTGATTTTCCTGAACGCGTACAAGGAAGTTGTTTCAGGCGCTCTTAGTCTCCCTGTCCCTTCGCATAAAGGACAGTCGTGAAATTCACCTTCCCCAAGCGAAGGTCTCAACCGTTGACGTGAAAGTTCTAGCAATCCCAAAGATGACATCCTTGAAACCTTAGTTCTTGCACGGTCTCTTTTCATAGCGGCTTTGAGATTTCTTTCAACGTCCTGAATGTGCTTCTTATTTATCATGTCAATGAAATCAATAACTATGATTCCACCCAAGTCCCTTAATCGAAGCTGACGGGCTATCTCAGTGGCGGCCTCCATGTTTACTACGTACGCTGTATCCTCTACTTCCTTTTCCCGGGTGGCCTTGCCGGAGTTTACATCAACCGTGACCATGGCCTCGGTTGACTCTATTATGATGTATCCACCCGATGTTAATCTGATTTTACGGCTATAAACCTTTTCAATCTGTTCTTCTAGTTGGTACTTGTTGAAAAGTGGGCGCTTCTCCTGATAGTGTTTTACGAGTTTCTCGTATTTGGGCATCACCTGTCTGAAGAAATCGCTAGCCTTCTTGTAAACCTCTTTATCGTCTACGAGAATTTCTGTTATGTCATTGGAGAAATGCTCCCTGATAGCACGAACCACCAGATCATGTTCCTTGTGCAGCAGACAAGGCGCCTGTTCTGTCGCCATGCTCTTTTCTATGGTCTTCCAAAGTCGCAGGAGATAATTAAGGTCTCTCGAAAGTTCTGTCTTGGTTCGCCCCAGCCCTGCCGTCCTTATAATAAAACCCATATTTTCGGGAGGGGCCAACTGTTTGAGAATTTCCTTCAGTTCTCTCCTTTCGGCTTCCTCCTCTATCTTCCTGGAGACACCGTACAGATCTGCCCCAGGCATCAAAACCAGATATCTACCCGCAAGAGAAATATTAGTGGTCAGGGCGGCCCCTTTATTTCCTCTCTCCTCTTTGACTACCTGCGCTACAACGTGGTCATCTTTTTTGAATACGTCCTGAATTCTGGGTCTACGTTTGGATGTATGGAAAGACTCAGGATAATAGGAAGGATGAACATCATTAATTGACAGAAATCCGTTTTTCGAAGCGCTGTAGATTACAAACACCGCCTGAAGCGATGGTTCAACCCGCGTTATGACGCCCTTGTATATGTTTCCCACCGTGGACTCTTTAGGACCACCTTTGACATCAAGCTCATCAAGCTCCCCGTCAACTACTACCGCCACTCTGCATTCTTCAGGGTGGCTTGAATTAATCAGCATCTTTTTAGTCATTTTTTCTTTGTGAATTCTTCCTCTATCATTATACGGTTCTACCGCGATTCAGCATGTTTTTCGATGTTTTTCATTTCCGTGTCGGGTCTAGCCCGCCAATCTCTCTCGAATTCAAAGAGCCTCTTCCACATTGGTTTTTTTCCCAACCCCGACACGGCTGAAAAGAATTCCATGGATATTGTGGATCCCCATTTTTGAAGCACGAGTCGTTTCATCGTCGCGCGCTCCGCCTGCCCCAGCTTGTCTGCCTTGGAGAACGCAACAACAAATGGGATACCCCTGAACTGGAGAAACTCTATGAGGCCTTCGTCCAGCTCTGTTGGCTCCCGTCTTGCATCTACTATGACAACGACTCCGGCTAATTGGGTCCTTTCAGTCAAGTATGTATTTACCATCGGGGCCCATGAACGACGAACTTCCATGGGAACCGAAGCATAACCGTAACCTGGCAAATCAACAAACATAATACTGTTGTTGATGAGAAAGAAATTGATCTTCCTGGTAAGCCCCGGAGACTTAGACGTCCTCACGAGATTCTTTCTTCCCAACAAAGTGTTAATCATGGATGATTTTCCCACGTTTGATCTGCCGGCGAAAGCTATTTCCGGCAAATCACTCGCAGGATAGTCTTTTTTAACTTCAGCGCCTCGAATAAAATCAGCGCTTGTTATTTTCATAAAACACCATTGGCAAAGAAAACAGGTTTAGCTATCATCTTTCTGTTAAAAGTCATTCTGAGTTTGTGGGGATTGCTAGGGTCCTGGGACAAGGCACAAATCTCTAGAAAGGACTGTCCAAAATGCAATTGGCGGAGGCGCATGGGAATCGAACCCACCCAGAACGTTATTAGCGCCCTGCTGACGGTTTTGAAGACCGCGGAGCCCACCAGAGCTCTACCGCCTCCTCTTTCTCGGATAATTTCCGATTCTTTTTCTATTATATTACACATTTGACATTTTCTGGCAACCGCTGTTTTTTACCGCTGTTTTTTTACAGCAGACTTAATGTTTCATTTCTCAGACCAGATAATTTGAAAAACCTTCGCTGTCGAACTATACTGGTTTCTTAACCTTTTGAAAACGCATCGTTTAGCCGTAACAGAAAATCAATGGCCAAAACTAAAATCAGAAGCTCAATCAACAAGTCTGTGGAGATAAAAACAGGATATTTTAGTCCGATAACTGGATGGTTGGAGATTACGGCCGATGATATAGGGATAACCGACATTTCTTTCGTGAAACAAGGTCAAAATCCTCTTAGACCACTTTCTCATAAACTTTTAGAAACATTTTTGACAGAACTCGATGACTATTTTTCCTTAAAATCAGGGGCCTTCTCAACACCTGCGCATTTTACGAAAGGAACTCCATTCCATAGAAAAGTATGGAATGAGTTGATGAAAATTCCCGCAGGCGAAACGAGATCATATTCTCAAATAGCTCAGGCAATTGGCCATCCAAAAGCGTGTCGCGCTGTTGGCTCGGCTAATGCAAGAAACCCGCTCCCTATATTGATTCCCTGTCACAGAGTCATAAACTCGAATGGTTCTTTAGGTGGATATAGTTCGGGCGTCGGAATCAAGAAGAGCCTTCTTGATCTTGAAAAGAATCTCATTGCTGATATCCCTAAGGAAATTGAAGCGAAACTAATTATAGTTTCCAGTCACCCCGAAGAAATAGCTCGAGAGATCTCCATGCTCGAACATATAGATGATCTCCATTTAGGCAATCTTCATGAAGATTCCTTCGAGGACACTTATTTCGACCTACCGAATGGGGTCCTTTCGGGCAAGATGTGGGCCCTTCGTTCAAGACGGTTTGGTGACCACGAAAAGATCGCACTCAAAGGCCCGGCATCGGAACATGAGGATGGCGCACTTGAACGAACCGAACATGAAATGGATTGGAATCGTGAAGCGCCACAAAGAATAAGGATACTATTGAAGGGCCTGAAAATATCCATCAGTCTTCCTGAAACAAGCAACGCAATGAATTCGGAAGAATTTCTTAAAGCCGTCGGCTTCAGCATAATTCAAAGACGCTGGACCACTAGGAAAACCCGTAAGATATTTGCCCAGGGAAACCAAAGACCTGTGGCGGAACTGGCGATTGACAAGGTTGTTTTCGATGCCTGTTCCCAAAAAATACAACATCACGAGATTGAGATCGAATCACTTTCTCGGTTCGATCATAGCCCAGTAAAAAAATGTTTGTCCTTCCTCTCCAAGAAGTTTTCCTCCTCATTGATTCCGTGGAAATACGACAAACTGACCACAGTGAATGTAATTATTGAGCTAATGCAATGTGGGAGATTCAATGGTATCTCGTCAGGAGGCCACCCGGAAAAGTCATTATATGACCAAATTCCAGCCCACCTTGGAGGTGAATAGATTTGTGCGGTCGTTATGTGTTATTCAGCTCCGCCAAAAAACTTGCCGACGAGTTTGAACTGACCAGCTTTCCTGAATTTGAGCCTCGTTACAATATTGCGCCTTCTCAGGAAGTATTCGCCATACGACAAGTCGATTCTGGGGAAACTTCCGATAAAAGGGAGATGGTTCTTCTAAGATGGGGACTGATTCCATCATGGACACACAACAACCCCTCGGATCTCCAATTGATTGTCAATGCCCGTTGCGAGACCATTTCGTCTAAACCGTCGTTCCGGTCGAGTTTCAGGAAACGTCGCATACTTATACCCTCTAACGGTTTTTATGAATGGAAAAAATGTGATTCGGGCCTTCGCCGGCCATTCTTAATACATCTCGAAAATTTTGAACTCTTCGCATTCGCTGGAATTTTTGACCAATGGAAAACTCCGTCAGGAGAAATCATAAAGACCTGCGCGATCGTAACTACTCGAAGTAACAATTCGATTAAATCAATCCACAACAGAATGCCAGTCATACTGAGGAAGCCAGATTATGCCGCATGGTTGAAAAACACTGACATTGAAGAAGAAAAACTGAACGATATTTTTGAGCCCTTTGTTGATGAACTGCTCACAATCACGCATGTAAGCTCGATGGTCAACAACCCCAGAAACGAAGGGCCTGATTGTATGAAACCCTCCAACACCAATGATATCTGTGCGAATCATTCCATCCAGAAATCTCTTGACTTCACATGATTACACATCTGC